>QLUS01000013.1 GCA_018725535.1 Bacillota bacterium | reverse complement strand
ATTCAACTTAAGAAGCAGGCCGAAGAACTCTTCGCGGATCTAGGCCTCAACATGACCACAGCCATGACCATGTTCCTTCGTCAGGCGGTGCGAATCCAAGGAATCCCGTTTGAGATTTCCCGGATACCGAATGCTGAAACCATCGCGGCAATGAGAGAAGCGGAGAACATTGCCCGCGACCCGAACGTAAGGGGCTATACCGATCTTGACGCGTTATTTAAGACCTTGAAATCATGAGGTATACCGTCAAGCTTACGAGCCGATTCCGTAAAGACTATAAACTTATGGTGAGACGCAACATGGATATTTCCTTGCTTGACGAAATTATCGCGAGACTGGCACAGGGCATCCCGCTCCCTTTGAGCAACCGTGACCATGAACTGACCGGTAACTATGTCGGGCATCGGGAATGTCATATCCAGCCCGATTGGTTGCTGATCTATCGCATTGAGAACGATCTTCTTGTCCTTACACTGACTCGCACGGGCACCCACAGCGATTTGTTCTATTTGCCAGCCCAAAACAAAAACCACCCACCGATACAACGCCTTGTATCAATAGATGGTAGATTGTTTGGCTAATCTGATATGGTAAGCGTCAAATACTACCCACCTCGCCCTGAGCCCTTCCGCATGAGATGCTGTAATGAGCAGTCTCGTAGGGAGGGTTTTGTTATGTCCAAGGAAGAGCGGAAGAGTTTGTGGGAAGCCCGAGTGGCAGAGTACCGGGCCAGTGGTCAAGGTGCTAGCGCTTGGTGCGCGGAGAACAAGGTTATCTCCATCACCCGGCGGGAGCTCAGATGGCTACTCGATGGCCTGTCAATAAAGCAGCGTCATGCCCATATGGAGGTCGCCGCAAGGGTAGTACTTTAACAAAGGACTTTGCGAGTGTTGCGGCGAAGATAACTGCAGAATCCGAGATTCTGCATAGGTATGAGTATTAAACAGATGACGCATGAGGAACTTGAGCAAAAGTGCGCTCGCCAAGAGCAACAAATCGCTGAACTGGTGGCTAAGGTCGCTTGGGAGGAAGAGCAGTATCGCCTAAACAAGAAGAGGCGATTTGGTTCTTCTAGCGAGAAGACCGACGTTGAACAGTTAAGTATCTTTAACGAGGCTAGTGTTAAGTGAAGGGAAAACATAAAACAATGAGGAAGTACCTTTTATCTATAAGGAAATATATTGCGTTAGAGATAGTACTTGACTTGATTTCCAGCGCCGCACTTGCCTTTCTGCCGTATCTGATTAAACTGTTGTTTGACTCCGCTAATCACATGAGTCTGCGGCTATTAGTTACGCTTGCTTCTTTATATGCCCTGTGTGTCCTTGTATCTTTGGTGACCACGTATCTGCATATGATTGTCCACTGGAAAAGAGGGGTCGCTTTTGAAGTAGCACTGAAACGGGATTTTTTCAAGACCATTACCAGATACAGGTACCAGAAGTTTATCTCCAGAGATGTAGGAGAGTATATTTCGATTCAGGCGCATGAGATAACTCAACTAGAAATGGATTATCTCAACCCTTTGTTAAACATCATTAAGATGGCTAACTCAATTGTGATTTTCGGCGCGGTCTTGCTTTTCCTTGTGGACATAAGAATTGGCACCGCAATCATCGCATTGTCTTTTTTCTCAGCTATCTTAGTCCCTACTCTAGGTGCTAAAACAATCTCGCATCGCCTCAAAGTCTATCTGGATGCCCGAGGCGAGTATATGGCTAAGATGAAGGATTTACTGGAAGGCTTCAAACTGATCAGACCTGATACTAGGAATAGCATTTTCCGAGAACATGAGGCAGTTCTAAGTAAAACTGCCCAACAGAGATTCCAGTATGGAAAAATCAAGAGTCTGCTGGGCGTAGTGAGAGGGTTCTTCTTGTACCTGCTAAATATTGTGGCCTTCTCATTAGTGGGGTGGTTTATGCTGATTGGAGAAATCACTACAGGAACCGCCGCGGCCACATTGGGATTCATAGAGAGCTTCATCACACCCATCCAATCAATCATCACAGATATGGCAACAATTAGGGGGACAAAGGGCATTAAAGATAAGGTGCTAGCCATGTTAGATTGGAACACTGCAGGCGATATGCCTCCCGCTACTGCGTTTAACGAAGCAGTTGCATTTGAGGGTGTGACCGTTCGATACAAAGACTTCAGCCTAGAAAATTTTAGTTTCAAGTTCCATAAGGGCAAAAAGTACGCTATCATCGGACCTAATGGCTCCGGTAAATCCACCGTAGTGCGTGCCTTGATGAAATATGTGGATTTGGACGCTGGCAAGATATGCGTAGATGGAAAAGAACTACACTCCATTGATACTACTCCCATAATGTGGTGCGTCGATCAACACGAACACATTTTCATGTCGGATTTTTTTTCAAATACAACAGTATTCGGTACTGTTCCGCATGAAAAGACATTACCAAAGTTCTTGAGTTTAATCGGTGAAGCTAAATTCAACTCTATCAGCAATCAGGAAAACTGCAGACTGCTGAGCGGAGGAGAAAAACAGATCATCGGATTATTTAGGGCAATGTTGGCTGACAAAGACATCCTGCTGTTGGACGAACCGCTTTCCGCCATGGACTCGCAGGTATCACAGTTAATGAAACTGTACCTTAGTAGTCTGGTCGATAAAACCATCATCAAAGTCACACACGACCTGACCGATCACTTACACAGCTTCGACGAGATTCTGCTGATTCTCGATGGCAAACTTTGTACCTCCGGAAGTTGGGCGCAGGTAAAGGCAACTGAAGCATTCGCCTCGTTTTATTTCAATAGCTCATCAAAGTAGCGCATTATTCACACAATAGGAGGTGACTTCACTAATGGCAATCGGTACAGGGCGCACGGAGCTAGAATTATCGCAGGTATGCTGATGGTGATAGGTGCTGGCACTATTTTTCTCCTAGCAGCCTTTTTAATAAGAGATCTGGTAATTTTTACTCGAGCTAAGTTCAAGGTCGGCCCTGCCCGTGAGAATGCGGAACTAGACGTGAGCGTTATGAAGAAATTTGATACTCAGATGCGCGCGAAGTCGGGAGTCAGGCTTGGCGCCGCGCTTGGGGTGGCTAACATGTGATGATTCGAGCTATCGATAGGGATCTAATCGAGGCAGCCGTTCCTTGGCATGGGCTCTTAATGGTTGCTGGTGTTGGCGCAGTAGCTTTCATGGCGACTGAGCTGACGTGGGCGTTGTGTAGCAAAGCGATTTCTAGGATACGGGCACTACGACCAAAGGGATCAACTACTAACTGAGCGGTCGGATAAAACGCCGTCGCAGGCCAGCACAAATAGTCAGGCAATCCCTCGTATTGGCACATTAAGGCTGACTGCCCTTAGCCAGCCTTTTTTGTCTTTCTCGCCAAAAATGCCGCCGCCAAGGCGGTGAGCGGGATGGCTGACACCAGTCCAATGCTCCCGGCGAGCGCTCGCAGCACTTCACTAGCAATGGAGTCCATGTTGACCAAGCGGATAAACTCTACCTCGTACGCCTGTACCAGAAGGAGCAAAGCTAACGAACTTCCCGTATAGGCTAAAATCAGGGTATTAGCCATGGTACCCATAACATCGCGCCCGACATTCATGCCCACCCAAAAGAGCGCCTTCCTTCTGAGGCCGGGGCTCGCTCGCTGCACTTCGGATATGGCGGACGAAATGCTCATGCCAGTGTCCATAATCGCGCCGAGCGCCCCGATAATAATCCCCGCCATAAGCAAGCCACGGAAATCAAATGCGACCCCTTGGGGAATAAACGCCAGCATCTGTGCCTCCTCCCCCGCTAGCCCGGTAGTGTGGATGTCTCCGCCCACGACAATGGCCAGCACTCCCGCCACGACCAGACCGCCAACTGTGCCCACAATGGCCGCAGCAGCCTTCCGGTTAGCTCCTCCTACTAAAGTAATGGTAAAAGCCGTGGCCACAGCGGCCACTACTACGGCGAGCGTAATGGGGTTATAGCCGCGAAGCAAAAGCGGGATGAGCACATAGATGATCAGCACCCCGATAAGACCAAGCGAGATAAGACTAAAGAGCCCCTTCTTGCCGCCTAAGCCAATCAGCAAAGCGCCAAAGACAATCACTAACGCCAGCAAGTAGCGGTCGCGCTCGTGGTCGGCAATTGCCACCTCTACAGCGTCCCCCTCGAGCTTTTCTATCGCTATAAGCACGCGTTGCCCGGGAGTGACTACCACGTCAAAGGCTGGGGTTCCGGTAAGAACATGCCTAATGTCCACAGTTTGGCCGCGCAGGGTGCCGCTCAGCACTTCGAGTTGCACGTCAAACTCGCGCAGCTCAAATCCCGTTTCGCCCCGCCCTTCTTCTGCCGGCCGCTCCTCTAGCGTCAGTACGCGCCCGCGCGCGAATTCTACTACCACGTCAGCGGGAGGGGTCTCATTTTGTGCTGACGCGTGCGATACCAAAAGCACTAGGGACAACAGCACTATGGCTATCGTTCGCCTCACCTGCATTGCTCCCCTCATCATATGGTTCAGTGTGTAGACAATCACCAAGCGAGTGCTTGCGCAAAGTCGGCAGAGATGTCGTCCCCGTCCTCTAACCCCGCTGACACGCGGATGAGACCGTCATCTATGCCTAGCCTGACTCGATCCATGCCTGTCATGCCGCGGTGACTAGTTTTGGCGGGATGCGAGACGGTTGTCGAGGTGCCGCCTAGACTTGGCACAAAGTCTACCCTCTGTAGACGCTTAATGACTTGAGCTGCACCGTAACACCCGCCTTCTACCACGAAGCTTAGCATGCCGCCATAAGCCGACATCTGTGTGGCTGCTAAGGCATGCTGCGGATGCCCGGGCAGTCCAGGATAATGCACCTTCATGACCTTTGGCTGTGCGGCGAGAAACTCAGCCAGTAGGACCGCGTTTCGGCAGTGCTGTTGCATCCTGAGCTTCAATGTTTGCAGGCTTCTTTGCACTAACCAGGCGTCAAAGGGACTTGTGACCGCGCCAAAATCTGTATGCAGTGACCGCATTCGCTCAATGAGCCCCTTTGAGCCCATTATTGCCCCTGCGGTGACATCAGAGTGCCCGTTTAAGTACTTCGTCAGGCTCTCCATAACTAGGTCTGCCCCCCACTCGCTTGGTCGGCAAAGCACCGGGCTAGCGAATGTGTTGTCCACCATTAGCGGTATGCCAAAACCACGCTTAACAGCGGCTAGACGTGACAAGTCCGCGACTTTCATCAGGGGGTTAGAGATGGTCTCCACAAAGATAAGCTTAGTGTTAGGCCGGATGGCGTCCTCTACCCTGGAGACATTCAGTGCATCTACAAAGGTGACATCGATACCCCATCTGCTGAAATCGCGTTGAAACAGGGCTTGAGTGCCTCCGTACAGGTCCTGCGCCGCGATAATGTGGTCCCCTTGGCCACACAGTGAAAGCACACCTATGGCCAGCGCAGCCATCCCCGAGGACGCGACTAAGGCTGCTTCAGTCCGCTCCAAGTGGGCTAAGGTGACTTCTAGCGCTTGGACACTTGGGTTGCCATAACGGGAATAGACGAATGCCCCTGCTTCGCCACCAAAGGCTTGATCCACCTGCTCCAAGGAGTCAAACGCAAAGACCGATGTCTGATAGATGGGCGGCACGGCTGGGCGGGAACGGAGCGGCTGCATACTTCTCTTCACAAGATCACCCCCGACAGTTAGTGTTCGGGGGTGATACCTTAAATCCTCCTAAGGTCATGCTTCTGGTTGCACAGACATGAGTTTAGGCCTAGCCCCATCTAAAACTTGCTGACAGTCAAAGGTAAAAACACCCCTCGCATCTTCCCATTTGCCGTGCACACGCTTCTTAATCAATCCCAGCACAGCAGCCCACTCTCCCATGGAGGCTGCGCACACCTGCGCACTGCTCTTGTTAGTGATCAGCTTAAACCCGGTCTCATGCTGCGCTACGGGTATAATGACGAACAACCCTTCCTCTAGTCCCATGCGTACGTAATGCGCGCCCAGATGTGCGAGTCTCCGTGTCAGCGCTACGTTGCAGCGCACGCCCTTCGGTTTGTCAGTGAAAGTAATCTTCAGAGCCTTATCCCCTGCTGCGTTACCTCTCCCCTTCGGTGCCTTTTCAAACCAGACGATGCTCACAAACCATACCTCCTATATTGGAATCACCCTCCATAGTATGATTTGCCAACACTGTTGTTATGCATAATCCTTGATGATTGCCTCCGCAATTTGCACGGCGTTTGACGCAGCTCCCTTCCGCAGTTGATTACCTACGGCCCAAAGGTTCAGCGCCCTGTCGCAGCTTATGTCCTCGCGGATTCTACCTACAAAGACTTCATCGCGGTCGGGAAAATCTATGGGCATGGGGTACAGCTGTTCGGCAGGATCATCAAGCACAACTATCCCCTTCGCTTGCGCGAAGAGCTCCCGCGCGTGGTCTGCCGTCAACTTGCGCTTGGTCTCTACATTAATGGATTCGGAGTGGCACCACATCACCGGCACGCGAACGGTTGTCGCGGAGACCATGAGCTCGCGGTCGTTAAAAATCTTCTGCGTTTCGTACATCATCTTCCACTCTTCTTGGGTGTACCCGTCAGGTCGAAAAACATCTACCTGCGGAATAACGTTAAAGGCTAATTGGTAATGCCGCTTGGCTACGGCGGTGGGTAGCACCTCTGCGGTAAGCGGGCGGCCCTCCACGTAAGCTGCTACCTGCGCCTTAAGCTCTTCCACGGCGGCTATGCCGGCACCCGAGGCGGCCTGATAGGTCGACACCACCACGCGCTTTATACCCACAGCGTCATAAATTGGCTTAAGGGCCACAGCCATAATAATGGTCGAGCAGTTGGGATTAGCGATAATCCCTTGGTGGAACCGGATGTCAAGAGCGTTAATTTCCGGTACTACTAGGGGTACTTCTTCAACCATCCGGTAAGCCGAGCTGTTGTCAATGACTATCGCGCCACGCGCTACTGCTTCCGGGGCAAGCTCTTTAGCCACTTCGCCCGAAGCGGCAAAAAAAGCAATGTCGATGCCTGCAAAGGCCTCCGGGGTAGCCTCGGCTATAGTCAACTGCCGACCCTGAAACTCCATCGTCCTCCCCACTGAAGCGGCGGACGCCAGCAAGCGCACTTCACTCTGCGGGAACCGACGTTCATCTAACACCTTAAGTAGAGTCTGGCCGACGACGCCGGTAGCGCCAACTATGGCTACTCTAATGGACATGTTTAGGGTTTCCTCCTTACTGCGCTAGGATTGCTGCCAAGCGATAGGACTGGTGGCTGAAAGTTGAGCCCGCAGCTAGCGCGGCGCTGATGGGCATAGATACGATTTCACCCCGTTTTACCCCTACCATCACGCCGCCTTGCCCTTCCACCAGCAAGTCTACCGCCTTGGCGCCCATGGTGCTGGCCAAGACTCTGTCGCGCGCAGTAGGGCTCCCGCCGCGCTGCACATGGCCTAAGACTGTAACCCTAGTGTCAAACCTGTGCACTCCCGCAGGACGTCGCCTAGCTTAAACCCCTCTCCCGCCCCTTCACACACGACAATGATGCTATGGAGTTTGCCGCGTTGCTGGCCTCGTTTTAAGCGGGCGCAGATTTCGCCTAAGTTAAGTGGCTCTTCCGGCACGAGGATAGACTCTGCTCCCGCTGCGAGACCGGCCTCTAGGGCAATGTGCCCGGTATTTCTTCCCATTACTTCAATTATAAAGGCGCGCTCATGCGACGTGGCAGTATCGCGAATGCGGTCGATGGCTTGCACAGCCGTATTAACCGCCGTGTCAAACCCGATGCTTTCATCTGTGCCGGGGATGTCGTTATCTATGGTGCCGGGGACTCCCACTGTAAGTATGCCCTGCTGGTACAGCCGCTCTGCGCCGCGCAGTGAGCCGTCCCCGCCAATGATGACGAGCCCTTGGATCGCACGCGCTGCCAACACTTCTAGCGCACGCGCAAAGCCTTCCTCGGTCTTAAACTCCTCCGAGCGCGCGGTGCGAAGCATCGTGCCCCCGCGATGGATGATGTCGCCAACCGAGCCGGCCCCAAGCGACACAAAGTCATTTGCGAGCAGGCCCGCAAACCCGCGTCTAATGCCAAAAATCTCAAGGCCAGCGT
The DNA here is from genome assembly GCA_018725535.1 of Bacillota bacterium. Lineage (GTDB taxonomy): Bacteria > Bacillota > UBA994 > UBA994 > UBA994 > UBA994. The sequence goes on along the minus strand of QLUS01000013.1, from coordinate 14,429 downwards.
GTAGTCCTTTACGTACCACCGCACGGATGGTTGCGTTCATTCCCGGGGCGTCTCCCCCGCTGGTCAGCACACCAATTCTTTGCATTGATACAACTCCCTTGTCAGCTTCCTATTAGCCCTGTCTGCGGTTGTGAGCGAGTCGTGAGGCCGCCGCAGCCGCGAGCGCAGCCACCAAGTCGTCCATAAAGGTGTGCACGCGCTCTCTGTGGCTGTTAAGTTCCCGCAATATGCCCGGCTTTGTCTTGTCGAGATACCCAAAGTTAGTGAGACCAATTGTGCCATATATATTGGTTACCCCTAAGGCGAGAATTTCGTCGATGCCGTATAGGAACGCGTCCCTCGCCACAATTGAGCAGAGCGGTTCAGGTAGCACCTGCTGCTCCGCCAGTACGTCGAGAGCAACTCCTGTTAGGATGGCGTGTTGTACTTCACGCTTGTCGAGCACCGCCAAAACGGACGAATGGCAATCGTCTAGGGTAAGACCGGGGTGGTACGGTTTCTGCAACTCCAACACTAGGTGCGCTATTTCGCTTAAGGGAACCCCCCGTTCGGACAACAGCTCTACGACAATATCTTTCATGCGGGTCTCCTCTCTACCTTACTTGTCTAACATATTCACGGGGCACGTCGCGCAGTCAATACATTCCCCGGCCCTAACACCTGCTCTAAGTCGTGGCACAGTTCCGCCGAGCCGTCGACAAACAGATTGTCTGACACGCGCACGGTCGCGTCTACATCGAGGAGTTCTAGGTAGACAGGGACGGTACCTTGGTGACGCCTGAGAATGTTGCGCACAGCCACGAGGTGTGCGCGCTCTCCCCCTTTTACACGCAGCGAGAGCGAGAGCAGAGGCGGCACATTGTCTTGTGTTTTGTCGAGGGAGAGAGGCTGCAGGGAGGAGGCACTCACGCTTACGCGCTCATCGCGCAGGCTGGCCTGCCCTTTTACCCCTAGCACAGTGTTTAGGCTGAGCGCGTCAGCATACTGCTCGTAGCTTTTCGGAAACACGACCAGCTCAACTGCGCCCTCGAAGTCTTCAATCTGGACAAAAGCCATGCGCTGACCTTTTTTGGTCAGCACGACACGCACATCGGTGACCATCCCCGCTAGTGTCACTTCTGCCTTATCCAGAAGTTCGCTGACTGTGCTCGACGGCACGGCACCGAACTTCTTCATGGCGCTGCGAAAAGCGTCTAGCGGATGCCCCGAGACGTAGAAGCCGAGCAATTCTTTCTCTTGCGCTAGGAGCTCGGCTATGGGAAACTCGCATAAAGCTTCCGGATGTACTTCTATTCTGTGCCCCGCATGGCCGTCAAGCAACGCAAACATCGAGATTTGCCCTGATTGTCTCGCCCGTTTCTCCTCTGCTGCCTTCTCCACGCACTCGTCCATGATGCTCAGCAACTCCCGCCTGTTATAGCCAAGCGAAGTTAGAGCACCGGCTTTTATCAGCGATTCGAGCACGCGTCGGTTCAAAGTGCCCTCGTCTAGGCGACAGAGAAAGTCGTAGAGGGAGTCAAACTGCTTGGTGCGCCGCTCAGCCACTATACGCTCAATGACCTTTGCGCCCACATTTTTAATGGCCACAAGGCCAAAACGGATGGTGTTGCCTTGGACGGTGAAGTTTGCGTCGCTGGCATTAATGTCGGGGGGTGCAACCGAGATATTTAGGCGCCTGCACTCTTCAAGATACAATTTGAGCTTGTCGGAACTGCCCGCGACAGAGGTCATTAACGCCGCCATAAACTCCGCAGGGTAGTGACATTTTAGGTAGGCACTGCGATAGGCTAGTGCAGCGTACCCGGCGCCGTGCGACTTATTGAAGGCATAGTTGGCAAATTCGGCCATTTCGTCAAAGACTTTGTTTGCTACAAGCAGAGGCACTCCTAGGGCCAGCGCTCCGGGTACGACACGATTGCCCTGTCCGTCAACTAGGCCATGCAGGAAGTACTGCCGTTCTTCCGCCATAACTTCGGGTTTTTTCTTGGCCATCGCTCGCCGCACGATGTCAGCGCGACCCAAAGAGTACCCTGCCAGCGCCTGCACGCTTTGCTGTACCTGCTCTTGGTAGACAAGGCAGCCGTACGTAACTTTAAGGATAGGTTCTAGGCGAGGGTCAGCGTATTGTATATCCTCGGGGCGTTCACGGTTCGCGAGGTAACGCGGGATTTGATCCATTGGGCCGGGACGAAACAGAGATATGCCAGCGATTATGTCTTCGAAGCAAGTCGGGCGAAGCTTAGCGAAGAAGTTCCGCATGCCGCCACCTTCAAGTTGAAAGACACCCAAAGAGTCTCCCTTAGCCAACATCGAGTAAGTGGCAGCATCGTCATACCCTAGGGAGTCAAAGCCGAGGGTTATCCCACGGCTTGATCTTACGTTAGCAATGCAGTCTTTTATCACGGTAAGCGTCCGGAGCCCGAGGAAATCAATCTTTAACAGGCCAAGTTCCTGCACGGTGTTCATGTCAAACTGCGTAATCACAGCTTGACCGGACTTGGCTAGGGGGATTAGATTCACTAATGGCTCCGGCGTAATCACTACGCCCGCCGCATGTACTGACGTGTGGCGGGGCATGCCCTCGAGCGCTTCAGCAATGTCGAGGAGCTCTTTGACCCGTTCATCGCTTTGATAGAGCCCAAGCAAAACAGGGGACTCCTTAAGCGCTTCACGCAGCTTAATGTTTAGCGTCTCGGGAACAAGTTTGGCAATGCGGTCAGCTTCGGACAATGGTAAGGCTAGCGCGCGTGCTACGTCACGCACCGCTGCCCGCGCCCCCATCGTACCGAAAGTAACGATCTGACAAACGTTTGCTTGGCCGTACTTCTCAGTTACATACTGAATGACTTCGTCCCGCCGCTCATAGCAGAAGTCAATGTCGATATCCGGCATGGAAACGCGCTCAAGGTGGAGAAAACGCTCAAAGAGCAAGCCTAGCGGCAGAGGGTCAAGGTCGGTTATGCCAAGCACATACGCCACGAGTGAGCCTACGGCAGAGCCGCGGCCGGGACCCACGGGAATGCCGCGTTCGCGCGCGAAGCGCGTGAAATCCTGCGTAATCAGCATGTAGCCTGCAAAGCCAGCCTCGCCGAACACACTAAGCTCATATTCCAGTCGTTCGCGCACTGCGTCACTCGGGTTCGGATAACGCCAAGTCAGTCGCTCACGGCAGAGCTGCTCCAGATAGGTCTGCTCGGTGTGCCCTGCCGGGATATCAAAGCGGGGAAGATAGCGTTTTTCAAAATCAAACTCTAAGTGACAGCGCTCTGCAATGCGCGTTGTATTGGCGATAGCCTCGTGCATTACCCGAGGCTCAATATAGGGCATGCGCGCGATCAGCTCTTCTGCGGAAGTTACGTGAAATTGCTGCACAAAGCGCATGCGGTTTGGGTCAGTAGTAACTTTCCCGGTTTGCACGCAGAGCAGCACGTCGTGTGCCTTGTGGTCTTCGCGTGTGACATAGTGCACGTCGTTAGTAAGCACCACAGGCAGCTTCAGGTCGTCTGACATCTTAACTAGGGCTACGTTTATGGCTTGCTGTTCCGGCAAGAGGTGCTCCTGCAGCTCTAGGTAGAAGCGCCCGGGGAACATCCCGGCGAAGCGTGCAGCCACCTCCCTCGCTCCGTCAGGGTCGTTACGCAGTAGGCGCTGTGACACTTCGCCGCTTAAGCACGCGCTTAAGGCGATAAGTCCTTCGCTGTGTTGCTCCAGCAAACTCCAGTCTATGCGCGGGCGGTAATAGAACCCCTCGGTGTAAGATGCGCTGACTAAACGGATAAGGTTTTTATAACCGAGGCCGTTCATAGCTAACAGCACTAGGTGGTAAGAGTCGGCATCAAGATTTGGCTCACGGTCAAAACGAGTGCGGGTCGCCATATACACCTCGCACCCAATAATTGGCTTAATTCCTTCCTGCTGCGCCGCCTTATAGAAGTCTACGACACCATGCATATTGCCGTGATCCGTAATGGCGAGCGCCTTTTGCCCGAGGGACTTAACGTGCTTGATGACTTCGTCGATCTTAGCAAAACCATCGAGCAAGCTGTATTCTGAGTGAACGTGAAGATGGACAAAATCCATGCGGAAACCTCCAGACTAGCCTACTGGCAGAGCATTAATTCTCCGTCCGAAGCCTCTTCCCCTGCCGCAAGAAGCAGTAGGGACGTTGTTTTTCCCGCGTCGCATCTGTTTGCTGTATAATGGTGCTTATAGGTCAAGAGGGGATGACGCAAATGGCCGTGTTCGGCATAGTGGCAGCCTTTGTGGCTATAGTGCTATTGGTACAGCGCAAGGTACAAGTAGGGCTCGCTTTAATCGTTGGCGCAGTTATTGTGGGACTAAGCTCAGGGCAAGGAGTTTTCGCGCTGCTTGGCACCGCAGTTAAGTCCTTAGGAAGCACCAACTCGGTTAACCTCATCCTGACGCTGGGGTTAATTAGCCTTCTGGGCGCCGTAATGCAAGAGGGCCAAGTGCTATCTAAGATGGTGTCTCTCCTGCAAGTGGCGCTTCGCAGCACTAAGCTCACCATCATGTTGGTGCCCTCCCTGATTGGCACTCTGCTCGTTACGGGAGGAGCCATTATGTCTGCGCCTACAGTAGAGAAGTTAGGCCAGGAGCTAGAACTGCCCCCGGCCCGCATGGCTGCGATTAACCTTCTGTTTCGCCATGGCTGGTACTTCGTGTACCCGCTCATTCCCGGCTTCATCCTGATCACAAGCTTAACTGGCCTGCCATTGTCGCGACTTTTGCTTTGGCAGTTACCGCTGACGATAGTGTCGCTTGCCGCAGGATACTTTGTCTATCTGCGCGGCATACCTGACAGAACTCCAAACTGTCCTCCTCCTACGCGCCGCGACTTTCTCTTACTGCTGCAATATACCAGCCCCATTTGGGTAAGCCTTGCCCTTACTGTGGCTGCCGGCCTGTCGTTCCCTGTGGCTTTGCTCGGCGGCCTAGTACTGGCGCTTTTGTTCGGAGATACGCAGGCAAAAGACTGGCCACAAATGCTTTATCGCGGCCTTAACACCCCTATAATCGCGGCGGGAGTAGGCATCGTGATTTTTCAGGGCGTTATCGGCCAGGTAGAAGCCTTGCCGATTCTGATCAGTCGTCTGTTGGCGACCGGTCTGCCTGTGTCGGTTCTCTATGTTGTGCTTCCCTTTTGTGCCGGTTTGGTTTCCGCCTCTAATACTTCCGCCCTCGGGCTCACGCTGCCGCTCTTGCTCCCGGCAATGCAAGCTACCGACACCATGCTCTTCGGTACCGTTGTAGCTTACACATCTTCTTTTATTGGTTATTTCGCTTCGCCGCTGCATCTCTGTCAAGTGGCTACCACCACCCATTTCAGATGTCAGGTCGTGCCTCTCTACCGCGAGTATCGGTGGCCCGCAGCCGCCGTAATTACAACGCTGATAGTCCTCGGAACAGTGATGTAACGCTAGGCGTTACACTATGTCACTCTGATGACTGCCTCCCGCTTAGGCCGCGTGGATTTCATTTACCTCACCTCCCCTTAGGCGTAGTATGGACGAACTGCCCATGTATAATCAGGCCCTTGCATGGACAAACTGGGATGAACTACGCAAGGAGAGGTAAGCCATGAAAAAGGAATAGCATTGTAGGCCTCCTCGTCGACCAACGCGCAGAGCACGCCCCCGATGTCCAGCGAGTACTGAGCGATTTTGGGAGGTGCGTGTTGGGCAGGTTTGGCATCCCCGCACATGATGAAAGCCACGGTCTGATCACGTTAGTGATGGAATGCGACGAAGAAACAAGCCGCCAATTAATCCAGCGGCTTGAACAAATCCCGGCCCTCTCCCAAAATCACATGCAGGTTACGCGCCCACACTAACCGGGGCAGATCCGGTCGCTGGTCGCTACGCTCAAGGCTCAAGGCTCAAGGCTACCCCTTAACATTAGGAGGTAGCCTTTTACTTGCCTGCCGAGCCACAAGGCCTAGTAGCGCAAAAGCAACTACCGCAGTTATTGCTATACGTAGAGCTGCAGCGGCAAAGAAAGCTTCCGGAAACATATTGATTAGGTTCTCGGTGGCCGGGTCTAACAGCCATAAGTCGTTGTCGAAAGATATGAGGTGGAACCAGGTGAAGTAGCGGGGGAAATCCAACACGGCTAAGCCGGTTAGCCCTAAGAGCCCGAGAACAATAGCAGCCGTTGTAGCGGCGTATGCACTCAATACGCGCTTTAAACTCCGAGTACGGTGCGCCGCAAAACCTAGACTAAGTGTCGCGATCAGAGCTATATTGCGCATACGCCAACTCAAGGCATATAGCACTCGCACATCAACCAAATGCAGCAGTTCTCGCTCGCCATACAAGGGGCCCACACGCCCACGTACATTTGCCTCCACGTTTGGCGTGTCCCGGCGTCCGGCAAGGTAATCGAGTAGCACTGTAGTGTATCCCATCAGTGTAGGCATATCTACTTGCAGACTTTCAGGTACTGCGAGCCACTCGTACTTACTCTCGTAGAAATCCAAGTCAAATGTCACCCAATGAAGCGCAAGTGTCAAACACAACAGGAAAATGCTTACGGCCAGAAAGATGCCTATCGTTGCTGTTAAGACTCGCAGAAAAATCACCCCTGCTAAAAATGCTGTGTTTAACTTCGCCAAAGGCGAGTAATCTTCCTGCGTCCTCGTCAACGCCACGCACGGCGGTTGACAAGTAAGGTCTCCACAAGCGTATAATGAGACAAGCACGATACGCAAATCGAGCAAAGGTCGGTGGCGCATGCAATCTGTGGTACAAGGACTTATCCTTGGATTTATTATTATTTTACCCGGCATGAGCGGGGGCACAGTGTTCTTAATGATGGGCCTCTACGAGAATCTTGTAGCCGACCTAGTGCGCTTACGTCTTAAGCGTTACCTGCCTCTTCTAGCTGGCATGCTGGTTGGCATTTTTGTCAGCGGAGTTATTTTTGCTAGGGTCTTTATGCTATACCGCGACATTACAGTCACCGTTCTGCTAGGCTCGCTTTTGGCATCCGTCCGCTCAGTCTTGGCTACCTGCCCGACGCTCGCTTGGAAGCGCGTGCTTTGCCTGTGTGTAGGCCTAGTGGCGGGGCTGCTGCTGGGCGTAGAGCCACTAGATATTAGGCAGGCGACTGGTGCAATCAGCCCCATAATTCTAATCGTCGGGGGTGCCCTAGGAACCGCCGCCATGGTGCTTCCCGGTGTCCCCGGCAGCTCAGTCCTAATCATTATGGGCATTTATGATTCATTGCTTTACGCGCTGAGCGTCCTAGCTGTTGTGCCGCTCCTGTGGTTCTTGGTAGGCAGCGTAATGGGATTATTTTTGCTGGCGCATGTTCTGGATAGGCTCTATGCTCGCTATCACGACTTAATATCGTATTTTTTTGCCGGGCTTATCGTTGGCTCGTCTCGCGCCCTATTGCCTAACACATACAGCTACGTGCTAGTGCCGTTCTTCTTACTCGGTTTCGCCTTGGTTTGGCGGTGGAGCGGCAGGCGAGGACAAACCACAGCGGGAGGAGAAACCACTTGATCACCAACTACCTTTTCGTCGCTTTGCTAACTGCAATGTGGCTGGCAGCATTTGTCTATCCCGTCAAGAAGAAGCCGCGGCGGAACGTCCTGCGTTTGCTCGCCCTCCTTCGCTACGCATCACTGTGGTGGGTGCTCGGCATGTCGTATCGGTTCCTAGGTTTCCTAGTGCCAGACTTTATTCTGCCTAATACCGTAGACTGGATACTTTCCTACACCATCGCCTTGCCAAGCCGGTTGGGCGAGGGTGTGGAACACGTGCGCACCTCAGCTTTTGGCACACAGTTTGATTTAGCGCTAGCGATGATTTTCGCTCTCGGGTGGAGCTTCCTCAGTAGCTCACTTATTTTAGCCCTTAAGGCCGCACTCAAAAAAAGGCTCACGCGTCAGCGCACCAGACAAACGACAATGGAGAGTGGTAAGTAATGTGGGTTAACGCAGCATTAGTACAGATTGACATTGTTCTGAGCAACAAAAAAGCCAACATGCAACGCATAAAGACGCTTATGACAAGCGTCTTTAACCGGCAGATTATCCTGTTGCCTGAGCTGTGGAACACAGGCTATGACTTGGCCCGCAAGCAGGAACTCGCGGAAGACCTTGCGGGGGAAAGTGTTGGCTTTATGATGGAGCTCGCGCGCGAGAAGTCGGCTTTTGTGGGGGGCTCGATCTTGCACAAGCACGAATCCCAAGTGTTTAATACCTTCGTCCTTGTAAACGCAAGGGGCGTAGTGGCTACCTACGACAAGGTACATCTGTTTAAGCTAATGCAAGAGGACCTCTACTTGACGCAAGGCCAGACGTTTACGACCGCAGACCTCGGCTTTGCTCAGGCCGGGCTGTCCATTTGCTACGACCTGCGTTTCCCGGAGATGTTTCGGCACTACACTAACCAGAACGCCCACATCATTTTGCTGGTGGCGCAGTGGCCCACCGCTCGCCACGAGCACTGGTTAACACTTGTACGAGCCCGCGCGATAGAGAACCAGTGTTTCGTCTTGGCCTGTAACCGCGTCGGCGGGGCAACACACAATGAGTTCAATGGCGGTTCCATGGCCATTGACCCTTGGGGAGTAATCTTAGCCGAAGGAAATCGCGAGGAGGGAGTCGTGACTGCGGAAATGAACCTTGGTCACATCAAGGTTGCGCGTACTCGCTTCCCTGTTCTGCTTGACCGGAGGAAGGATCTGTATTAGCGTAACGCGCGGCCGCAGCAAGGAGACGCTCCGTGATGGCCGTGCGCAGCTCAGGTGGGCTGATGACCAGAGCGCAATCCGCATAGGTGAGTACCCAGCGCATAATCTCCTCCAATCCGTCGACATCAGCGGAGAAAAGCAGCGTTCCATCTGGCTCAAAGGTGATTTTCTGCGTGGGATGCCAAGTTGTTTCCGCCACAAGCCGCGATGCGGGAGGAAAGAACTTGACGGTGACTCTCTTTCGTTCCCCGCGCATCATACCCCATGCGCACCCCAAATAGCCGTTAAGGCTGAAATTTGGCGGGCGCACAAAAGTGCGATCCTCGCGCTCTAACGTTCTAATCCGATCCACGCGGAAAGTGCGCACTTCTCTGCGCCAGTGGCAATAACCTACGAGGTACCAGGCCCCTCCTTGGTAAAACAAGTGGTAGGGGTCTATTTGTCTGTTCTGCTCACTGTCGCGGTGGAGAGCGTAATAAGTGATGAGGATGCCGACCTTGTCGGCGATGGCGAGGGTTAAGCGTTCCAGCACATCTGTCAGCCGCTCATAGTCCGCCAATTGCACGGCGATGACCGAAACATCGGGCATAGTGCCTCGCACTTCGTTCCACTGCTCGGGACTCAGCGAATGCTTCACCTTCTCCGTGGCAGTTGACAGATGGTCGCCATACGGCAGAAGGTTATGTTCAGCCACGACACAGGCTGCCATTAGTAGCGCGCGATACTCTTCGCTTGTCAACAGCTTAGACATTTCAGGCGGGCTTAGCCTAAAGCCGCCAAGGCTGCCCGGGCAGGCCTCGACACCTACTCCCTGCCGCTTGAGTGTCTCCATGTAACGATACACCGTACGGCGGCTGCTGCCAAAGCTAGTGGCTAGCTCTTGTGCGGTGATGCGGCCCTGCTGTGACAGAACCTCCATAATGCGAGCTAGGCGTTCTCTTTTCTTGCTCCCCATTTCTACTCCTCCTTGTCCTGCAAGAATATGTCTAGGTACGCTGTAAACGGAGGGTGTTAAGCGTGGCTTGCACCAACACGCTTGTCCCTACAGCGAGCGAACCCTCGTCGAAGTCAAACTTGCCGTTGTGAATTGGTGCATCAGGCGACAGAGGCCCGTGGCACCCGAGCCAGAACATTGCCCCTTTGGCATGGTTCAGGAAGTAAGCAAAGTCCTCCCCGCCCATAGACGGCCTAGTCAACTCTACTAACGCCTCCTCCCCGAGCACTTCTGCCACAGCTTTGCTTACTGCCTCCACGGCGTGAGGCTCGTTGTACAGAGTGGGATACCCGTACTCGTAGTTAGTTTGCGCCTCTGCTCCCCACGCTTCAGCCACAGCTTGCGCTATGCTGGTAATGCGGTTAGGCATGGTGCTACGCAGGGCCTCGTTCTGCGTCCGCACTGTGCCGTCAAGTTCTGCGTAAGGAGCGATCACATTATAGCGCTGCCCGGCATGGAAACTGCCGATCGTTAAGACAAAGGGCTCTAATGGGTCTACTTGGCGACTGGCAACAGTCTGGAGTGCCGCCACGACGTGACTGGCAACCACAACCGCATCAATGGCCTGGTGCGGTGCCGCGCCGTGCCCACCCTTCCCTTGAATGCGAATGCGTACCCGGTCAGAAGCTGACATTAGTGCGCCCGCCTTAACTCCTATTTTACCAAGCGGCAGTTCAGGCCAGAGATGCAGCGCAAACACGTAGTCTACTTTTGGATTGTCCATTACGGCTGCGTCAATCATATCCAGTGCTCCGCCTCGAGGTGCACACTCCTCTGCAGGTTGGAAGAAGAACTTAACGGTCCCGGCAAAGGACTGACGGTGCTCCGACAGCACTTTCGCTACTCCCAGCAGTATTGCGGTGTGTCCATCGTGTCCGCAGGCGTGCATCTTGCCTTGGTTGCGCGAGGCAAAGGGTAAGCCTGTTTCTTCAGTAACCGGTAAGGCGTCCATATCGGCGCGGAGTGCCACGCATAGACCCTCCCCCTTGCCCTCTCCCCGCAGCCAAGCCACAACGCCAGTGCCGCCGACCCCTTCCTCTACCTGAAGCCCAAAGCTCTTCAGCCGTCGCGCGACGAAAGTGGCCGTTTCTACCTCTTCATACCCAAGCTCAGGATGAGCATGTAGGTGCCTCCGCCAGGAAACAATCTCCTGTTCGATCGCCTGCACGGCCGTCCGTACTTCCAGAGTGTGCATTCCATCATTCTCCTCACCGCAAAATCGCGTAAGACCCCGCTACATGGTCGTAGAACGGGGTCTTACCTACTCTAGCGACCAGCTAGCTGGTCACTCCATTCTCGTCGCAGTGTGGGTTTCCCTGCAACGCTTCGCTACTTTACCTGCACGTACAGAGGCTTACCGTTCTCGTAGTAGTGGCACCTGATCAAGGGACGGAAGGCTACGTCTACGCTAGCCACGCCTAGCGCCTGCAGACGGCGCGTTTATCTCTGCTGTGCGGTCAAAGACCTCTGCTCCGCGGTCAAAGCAGTGAACTTCCATGTAGGGGAACCCCTCTCTCATCCCACCGTCATACACATAAGTCGTGGCATGTGTTCTAGAGCAAAATGCTCCCGTGCAACGCTCATCAGCGCGGCTAGCTCATCTACTAGTCCCTCGCTTACTGCCGTTACCACGGGCAACGGCAAGGCATAGAACTGCAATCTAGGCATGGCAATCTACTCCTTCTTGGCCGCACTTCTTACATGAACCGCTGCAGCCCGTAAGTTTCACAACTAGACACAGACACCGCAGGCAACGCAGGCTCGCAGGTGGCACCGGTGCCTTACACCGCGGGCATGTTTCTTGACAAGTCACCTAAATCACCAGCTTAGCGACAAGGCCGCCGACGAGGAACGCTACGGTAAATGAGCTCGCCCAGAGAATAAGGCCCTCCTTAATATTGCGCTCCTTAAACATAACTAGCACAGCGGCAATGCAGGGGACAAAGAGAGTGATAGTAACCATAGCCACTAGAGTCTGCGCAGCCGTCAAACTCATGTCTGCTAGACCTGCAGCCCCAAAGTCGCGGCGGATTATGCCCATGATAAAGGCGGCAGCAGCCTCCTTAGGCAATTCCAGCCATCCTGCTGTCAGCGGGGCAAGTAGGTTTTCCAATGAAGTTAGGACACCCGTAAGCTGCATGCCGGTGATAAGCAGCGCGCCCAAGGCAAACATGGGCGCAGCTTCCAGCAAAAACAAGTAGGACTTGTTCAGAGTCTTCTTCATGATGTTGTGCAAGCGGGGCAAGCGCAGCGGCGGCAAGTCGATAAGTAGGTCCGAGGACTTGCCGGGGAGCAGCTTGTTCAGGAAGAAACCAATGACGACAAAGACCGCGAAGATCGTTGCCATATATATGGCCACATACTGCCCGCCCAAAGGGGCAATCAGCCCCACAATAACCCCAAGCTGCGCAGAGCAAGGAATAGTAATGGCCAGCAAAGCAACGGCAATCAGCCGCTCCCGCGATGTGCCAAGTAGGCGAGTAGTGATGGCAGCCATGGTCACACACCCAAACCCAAGAATAAGGGGAATGACAGCTCTGCCGTTTAGACCGACGGAAGTCAGAGCGCGGTCTAGTAGCGCCGCAATGCGCGGCAGATACCCAGAGTCCTCAAGTATAGCCAAGAGAAGATAAAAGCCAACCACTAAGGGAAGAAGGAGTCCAAGGACATAGGTCATAGTCATGGTCAACAGGCCGAACTCACCTACGAGGAGTGCGTGTAAGGCAGTCCCTTCACTAAAGAATCGAGCGACAAACCCCCGCACTGCGGGCTCATACATCCCTAGCATTATGGTTTCTTCAGTTACGCCTACCACTGTGCCCGCGACAAACACGCCAATAATATGGAACATAGCGTAAAGTGTGGCTGCGAGCATGGGAATCCCGGTGATGGGCCTTAACATAAGCAGTCCCAAGGTCTTAGAAAAACTAGACCCCACCGTGTTCTCTTTAACGACGGCGCGGACAATCTCGTTCACTCGCTCCCGGCGCGCGAGGTATATTCTCTCTCTGCTGCCCGGGGACCTTAAGCCGTGTCGCTCGGCCACGTCTTTATCATCTTCAAGATAGAGCAGCGCCTCGCCTCTTGTCTTTAGGCGCTCCATAAGTCGGGTTATGTCAGGCTCTAAGTACTGGCCGAAATTGCCCGTCTCAGGCCGCTTCAAGGCTAGCTTTAGTTCCTTTAGACCTTTATGCTCTACAGCTACCGTACCCACTACGGGCACGCCAAGCTGTTTGGACAACAATGCTAGGTCTACAATTAAGCCGTGCGCCTTGGCCTCATCGAGCATATTTACGGCAACGACTAGGGGCAACCCTAGGTCTATGCACTGCAACGTCAGGAAAAGATCGCGCTCAAGGTAAGTAGCGTTTACCACATTGATGATCGTGTCCGCAGTGAGGCAGACGTCGCGGGTCACTTTCTCTTCGTCGTTGAAGGCGGAGATGCCGTAGACACCTGGGGTATCGATAAGTAGATAATCCCCCATGCGCGCTTGCGTCACTTCCACGGTTGTACCGGGAAAGTTCGACACATTCACATAGAGACCAGTCAGGGCGTTGAAGAGGGCAGATTTGCCGCAGTTAGGGTTCCCGACTAGGACTACGCGCTTCGGGCGCTTGGTTGATGTATGCGCTAGGCTCTGCTTCTCATTTTTACGCATGTTTTTTAACCTTTGCAGGGCGTTCAACCTCGATTTGACGGGCTAGATTTCTGCCAATGGCATAACGCATAGTCCCCCGCCTTACGATGACAGGGCCAAGCGGCAGCACTTCCTCGACAGAGACCAACGCGCCCTCGGCGATGCCAAAGCGTATGGCCTGCGCACGCACGAGTTCGTCGACAATCTTTCGGACGACGGCGGCCTCCCCGCGCTTAAGGTCAGACAAAAAATGGAGGAGTTTCGTGACCGCAGTCACAGCGGCCTCCCCGCGCTTAAGGTCAGACATGTACATACACTGCGCCCCCTCTTATGATAATAATTATCATTTTAAGTATATGCGGCAGTGGGGGTAATGTCAATACCGACTTTACAGCAGGGAAATTGCTTTCCGCGCTAGTGCGTTGCATCGTTCGTTTTCCGTGTTACCTGCATGCCCCTTGACCTTGACCCACGTGACGCGGTGTTTTCTACTAAGTGCTATCAGCTGTCGCCACAGATCGGCGTTTTCCACTGGTTGCTGCTTGGCATTAAGCCACCCATTCTGCTCCCATCTCGCCATCCAGTTCCGTTGAAAAGCATTGATGAGATAGGCGCTATCACTGTGGAGAGTGACTGCGCAGGTGGTCTTAAGTGCGGCAAGCGCCTCCACAGCGGCCCTAAGTTCCATTCTGTTATTCGTAGTCTCTGCTTCCGCACCCTGAAGCTCCTTACGTCTCTCCCCGCTCATCAGGACAACCCCCCACCCGCCAGGGCCGGGATTACCCGAACAAGCCCCATCTGTATAGATGACTACTTCTTGCACTCTATTTTTCACTCCTAAGTCTAGCTAAAACAAAGTTTCACGTCCCCGCCGTTCTCCCCGCCGTTCTAAGATAGCAGATGGGGAAGATGGGCACAAGAAAAGTGGCCGGTACGGCCACTTGGCATTTATATGGCTACCGAGTCCTCCGGGGTTAGGGTTGCTTCTACGAATGGATGCGCGCGATACCACAAACTGCGGATCTCTTAAGTTGGAGAGCGCCCTTGTTGTCACTGGTTTCAACCCGACAAAAG
>QLUS01000129.1 GCA_018725535.1 Bacillota bacterium | reverse complement strand
CCTAAAAACAGATGAATTTTTGCTACTAAATCCACGAGGATTATTTGTTTGTGAAAGGCAAAACGGATTGCCCAATGTTTATTGTGGAAATTTATGCAAGATAATGGGTTTTCTTACATGGGAATCGATGATAGAATGTGAGTATCAGAAAACCAATCCTATCTTTTGGTGCAGAAATAACAGGTAGCAGGTAGATTGTTTGCTTGTTTTTGGGGGAATAGCCGCTAAGGCTAAGCGTAGGTTGTCATGAAGGGAATGCTTCGGGAGGAGTGGTTCAGTGAAGATCGCGATAATTGGCGGGGGAAGTGCTTATACGCCGGGACTAATTGAGGGATTGCTTAAGATACGCCACGAAGTTCCTTGGACGGAAATCTGTCTGATGGATATTGACCGAGATAAGCTCAAGGTGGTCTCGGCCATTGTGACGAAAATAGTGAGAGAAGCCGATGCCAGTGCGCATGTGACGACGACCTTGAACCGAGTGGAAGCGATTACTGGCAGCGCGTTTGTGCTGTGTCAGATTCGCGTGGGCGGTTTGGCCGGACGAGTGCTGGACGAAAAAATACCGCTGAAGTACGGCGTGATCGGGCAAGAAACTGTAGGACCGGGCGGGTTCGCCATGGCACTACGCACACTTCCGGTAATGCTCGAGATTGCCCGGGATATAGAGAAGCACGCTAAAGAGGCTTGGCTCATCAACTACGCTAACCCCTCCGGCATGGTGGCGGCAGTGTTGGCCAAGTTTACGCAGATTAAAGCTGTGAGCATTTGTGATGTGCCCATCGGTATTCAGTACTTCTTGGCTGATGCCATGGGCGTACCACATCACCAAGTGAAACTAGACTACGTCGGCTTAAATCACTTAGGCTGGTTTCGTCGTATCTTTCTCAAGGGCGAGGACATTACGCCCTATATCCATCGCATGGTTCAGTCGCAAGACATCCTTTCGCTCCTGCCAAGTAGTGACGAAAAGACTGTCGAAGAGACTAAGATGGCGTTACGCATCTATGAAAAAACCAAAGTTATTCCCTCGCCATATCTGCAGTACTACTACTTGACGCGAGAAAGTTTGCTTAAACAACAACAAGAGAGACAGACTCGGGGCGAAGTGGTGCAAGCGATCGAGAAGGAACTGCTTAGTCATTTTGCCGAAGTAGTAGAGGCCGATGATGTGCGCCTGTGGAAGAGTCGCGGCGGAGCTTGGCACGCGGAGCTCATGGTCAACATTCTCAGTAGCATTCATAACGACAAGGGAGAAGAATATATTGTCAACGTCATCAATCAGGGCTGTGTGCCGGGCATGGCGGAGGGAGCGTGTGTGGAAATTCCCTGCATAGTCGACAAGCGGGGGGCGAGGCCTATGCCAGTTGCGGCGCCTAGCCTCGACATGCTTGGGTTGATGCAGGTTGTTGCCGCTTATGAGGCACTGACTGTGGAGGCAGCCCTAGAGGGGAGCTACAAAAAGGCCTTGTTGGCACTTAACCTAAACCCGCTGGTGCCTTCCTTGGAAGTAGCTAAGCAGATACTCGATGCCTATATCGAAAGTCACACAGGTCAGATTAGACTTTCTTAGAACTTAGCAAACGCACCTACGGTACTATATCGCTAGGAGGATTGTCTTGATGAAGTGGCGGGAAGTGATGCAGCGAACAGCAAGAGCATTGATGGTGCCGATAGTAGTTTTGCCCGTGGGGGCAGTGCTGATGGCGATTGGGAGATTTGGGCCGGGGTTTTTTGGCGCAGCTGGCGCGGCTATAATCATTGAGTACCTGCCACTGATGTTTGCTATGGGTGTCGCCATGGGGTTCACCAACTATGACGGTATGGCGGCCTTTGCCGCCGCGCTCGGGCATGTGGTGCTCGTGGCGGTGATGGTAGCTATTAACCCCGGCGTCACACTGGAGAGTGGTAGGATTATCCCCAATGAGATGAGTGTGTTAGGCGGCATTATGGTGGGCGCTTACACCGCAACGCTCTACTATAGGTTTCGCAATGTCCGTCTGCCGGAATATTTAGGATTTTTTTCTGGCAAGCGCTTCGTGGTACTGGTAACCGCTGTGTCGAGCGTCGCTATAGGTTTTGTACTGGGTCATGCTTGGCCTCCCGTGAACACATATATTTTGGGGGTCGGCGCATGGATATTCTCAACTGGCGGATATGGGATCTTTGCTTACGGTGTTCTCAACCGCCTGCTCATACCTACAGGCCTGCATCACATACTTGCTAACTTAATTGAGCACGTATTCGGAGCTTATGTGACACCTGCTGGCAGTCTAGTGACCGGCGAAGTAGCGAGGTTTATGGCGGGAGACCCCACAGCAGGCTATTTTACGGGGGGGTTATTCGTCACTAAGTTGTTTGCTTTGCCTGCGGCTGCTTTAGCCATCTTGCACGAGGCGCGTGCTGAGAACCGCATGCAAGTGGCGGGGCTCATGCTCACGGCTGCGCTCACCTCCATCATGGTAGGAATCACAGAGCCGATTGAGTTTGTCTTTATTTTTACTGCGCCTTTGCTGTTTGCCATACACGCCCTTTTGACCGGAACCGTGTGTCTCGCTGCTTTTCTGCTGGGTATTCGTCACTACGGGTACGCTCTACCCATGTTCTTTATCAACCTTGCTCCTGCTGCCAATCCGTGGCTCATTTTTCCGCTAGGGCTCATCTACGCAGCAATCTACTATTTTACGTTTCGCTTCATCATTCGCAAGTTCAACTACCCTACGCCTGGGCGTGATGTGGCTGAAGTTAAGGCAGCAACTCCCGCAGACGTGAATGCTGTTAAAGGGGCTAGTCCCGTTGAGACGGAAGTCGCTCGACGGGTCATTGACGCGCTGGGGGGCGCAACTAATCTGCTCGACGTGGCTGCGTGCATGAGCAGATTGCGGGTATCGGTGCTCAATGCGCAGGCGGTGGATGAGGCGAAACTGTCCGCCTTGCCCTTAGCGGGAGTCGCTCGAACCGATGCTCGTAACCTCCAGCTGGTAATGGGCACCGGCAGCGAACAAATCCGCGAAAAAATGAGCGAGATAATAGGTGGCGCAAAACTCTACACCTTGCTTGCGCCGTTAGATGGGGAAGTTATCCCCCTGCGTGACGTCCCTGATCCAGCCTTTGCCCAAGAACTGCTCGGTTTTGGCATTGGCATAATACCTAGCGGTAATCTCCTAGTTGCTCCGACAGCAGGCGAGGTAGCGAAAATATTCCCTGGCGGTCATGCTGTGGTGTTACGCACTGAACAGGGTTTAGAGATTTTGCTCCATCTAGGTATTGACACCGTCGCTTTGCGAGGGGAGGGATTTGAAATTCTCTGTGCGGAAGGCGCCTTAGTGGCGCAGGGGCAAGCACTTATCAGATTCGAGCGCGAGGTGATTCTGCGTGCCGGCAAGACATTGCACTCAGTCCTAACGATTATGAACAAGGAGATGACGGCAGAACATCAGGCTGCTCAAGGCGGGCAAGTGACGCGCGGCAAGAGTCCCGTGTTGGCATGGCGGAGTACGTAGCTCAGTCCATCAGAAAAGAACGCCTGAATTTCAGGCGTTCTTCTGACGTGTGCTAAGCGATGGATATGAATGCCAAGGTTATGTTGTCAGATGAGCAAAGAAGTGTGGGACGTTACCGTAAACTCGCCAAGACGAGCCTGACGATGCTCTCAGCTGCATGGAATTATAACGCTAGTCTTTAGTAGACGGGTCCGGGGCGATGAAAAAAAGGCTCTCTAGGGAATTTCGCTCCCCAGGATGCTCCCTTTCACGCAACTTTTCCGGTAGTTCTAGGCGTTGACCAAGCTTTCCTATGGCTATGACCGCAATCGGAATAAGGTCATCGGGTAGACTGTAGAGGTCTTGCGCTTTCTTTTTGCTGAAACCACCCATGCCGTGGGTAACTAAACCACGGCGTTCTGCCTCTAGGGACAAGTAACCCCAGGCGGTGCCAGAGTCGAACATGTGCCAGTAATTGTCCTTGCCGGTCGATGTGAAAGTTTTTTTAGCCAGTATCAAAAGCAGTGCGGGGGCCGCTTTGGCCCAGACTAAGTTGCTCTCGACGAGAATACTTTGCAGGTTGGCAAGTTCATCTGGGCTGGTGGCGAGAACAAAACGCCACGGTTGCTCGTTAAAACACGAGGGGGCGTATCGGGCTGCTTCACATAATGCCAAGAGATCCTCCTTCGGCACTGCCTCGGGGCTAAAGGCTCGCGGTGACCAGCGAGTCTTGATGAGGTCTAATACGTCATGCTTAAATTCTCTCGCCATGAAAATGCCTCCTCCTCTGACGAAGCAAAAGGGACGTTGTGCCATGAAGGCAAGTGATTGCATCAAAGATGCATGACTGAAGCCGTGCTACACAAGAGATGAGGGTAGGCCCCTCGGAGCCGCCATGCAGGTGGAGGCTCCAAACCACCTTAAGCTGCTGTGGTCAAAAGCTACGGTGG
>QLUS01000128.1 GCA_018725535.1 Bacillota bacterium | reverse complement strand
TTCATGATTCACGCTTCCCCCGGGCTGGCGGCTGGCGACAAAAAGAAGAAGGGCGTGTCGCAAAACGTTTTTTGTAAACGTTGAGCGCCATGGCCCTCTTGTTTAGTAGCCCGACGGAGACGTTAAGGCTATTGCTCTTGCCTCTCCTGTGTTTTTGTGCATGGAAGGCACTCCCCTGTGGGTAACTCTTCTGTTGCAGATCACGCGCCCTTTAGCAGAGCGTAGGATTTGCTTGTCTACGGTCAGTTTGAGCGTATCTTGGATGTACTTTGGGCCATATTCCTGTGGATAACTCCAAAACTCGTTTACGATGCTTTCCGAATGTGAAGATAGGTTCCACACCGGTCAGCTTGGATCTTGTTATGGAGTTTATTTCGGTCTCTACCTTTACCCGTCCGCGGAGGAGGAAACGCCGGAACCCCATGTCTTGTTTGAGCACGGCGAAGGCTCCCTCTACTTGGATGGAGCGGTTAGTCCTAAGCATTATGCCCTCTTCGGTTGTGATGACCTTTACCATGGACAAATTGTATGTCCCCCTTGAGAGCATAGAGTCTCTTCCGCAGCTTTTTCAGGTCTTTGCACCAATGCAGAATCCCGGATTCTGCAGAGTACCTTGTCCCCCACACGAAAACGTACGTCAAACTGGGCTACTAACTTGGGTAGCTCCGCTTTCATCTTCTTTTGCATTTTCTCCTGGTTTTTCTCTACAGTCTTCTTCCACACAAAACTGTATCGACTCGCATTGGTCTCAAGCTTGGTTCCGTCACCAAATGCTGTGAGAAGCGACAGTTCTCCTGCCTCTCTTAAGAAATGCACCAGTTGAGAAAATAGGACAATCTCCGATATCCATGGGTAAGCAAGTTGATATACACTCCCGATTGATGTATACTTCTGCTGTAAGATATTTATTTTCATCAACTATATTTTACACCAAAAGACGGCTTCTGGCATCTACCAGTCGCCGTCTTTTGGCTCTTTTTCAAATGTAGCTGGGCAGGGGTGGTCGTTTCATGGGGAAAGTTATCGGCTCTGATCAAGTACTCGACATAGTAGAAACCTTGCTAAAGGCACAATTGCACGCCATTGAGGGCCTGCGAAGTGCTTTTTGATGCCGCACAACCTTTGCATATTAATGAAGAGGAGATGCTCAGTCAAAGCGCCAAAGCCGGGGCGATGCCCCGCATCGCCCCGGCTTATCTGCGCCTAGGTCGCACAGGGTGCGACCACAGTTCATCCCCGTCCGGCTGTGGAACGCACCACACAATCATCTCTGCAACTTGGACTTTGTGACACAGTCTGTCGTCCCTAATGCTTCATGCGCTGCGGCGCCGAATCCGCAGGGGATAACGCATAGGCGTGGTGTCGCCCCACGCGGGGACGCTCACCTCAAAGCGGAGGGTGTTAGTGCCTAGGCTCAGCTGTACAGCAACCTGGAAGGTGTGGTTGGCGGTTAAGGGCAGCAGCTGCCCATCCAGCCTCACTTCCATGCCCGGCAACACAGAGCCGCTGAGCACCATGGCAGCATTGGTAGTCCTAAGGCGCCCTGGTATGTTGGCGCGACCCCCTCTTCCAGGCGTAGCGGGCGGGGTTACTACCGCGTCGTCCGCACGCAGCACAAAGGGCGAGTAGGTGTGCTGCCATAGAGTGACATTGCCGGCAGAGTCCCTCGCCTCGATGGTTACCGTAAAGGGCGATTCGAGGTTGGTCGGGAATCTAGTTGATTCAAACTCCGTCCAGTCGGCTCCCGGATGGCGGGGGTCATTGCGGCTGGTGAGGGTGGCCGGTAGGCCGTTGACGCGAATAGAGCCGCCGACTGACTGGAAGACGGTGATGCTGAAGTCATCAGTGAAGCCGCGCACGAAGTAGTGGCCTGGGCGCGCCGGGTCAAAGAGAATAGCCACATTGTGCAATTCGGGCGCGTGTCTGTCGACAATTACACGCCCATAGGTGCCGGCAACGGGCGGGACCCCGCCCCCAAACCCGCTTTGCCAGACTGTGCCCCCTACAGGCAGCCATTGTGCATACAAGAGATGCGAGCCATCCAGCACGTGGTGTCCATCCAGCGTCACGCCATTCCACACGAAGCTATACACACCGGGAGCAACAACCGTAGTAGGCGCAGTGGGTGCTAAGATATGGATGGGCCGCCAGAACCCGGCAGCACCCGCCATAACGCGTACCGCAGCCACAGGAGCATCCACGGTGAAGGAAACCGTGGTTGTATCTTGCACACCGTCGCCATTGGGCGAGAAGAAGTTAGGCGTTGTCGTTACTTGGCTTACGGGCAGCTGGTTGACGAAATGGAAGGGGATGCGGTAAGTGTCGGTAGGGTCTTGCATATTGACAAAATAGACAAACCCTACATAGTTGTTCAGATTAAGCACACTTGGCGGGAGCTCTGGGCTGACGTTAAGCGTCAGCGGGAAGTCGACCGCTCCGCCCGCCAAAAGCGTAACTGCGGTTGGGCTGGTGATGGTATAGGCGTGGGCGGGATTAAATTTGCGCACCACAACATTATAGGTAACGGGCGAAGTAGACAGACTGCGCAAGTTAACTGTACGCGCATGCGAACCAACGCCGACCGTTCTGAAGTTAAGCGCGCCGGGGTTAATCATCAGGTTTGGCGCTATGGCACGCGCTACATTTATGTTACCCGCACCTTGATCCACCGGTCTAAACGACGGACCGTGCGGCCATACGACGTCCCCCGCGGTGTTCATAAGGGCGAGGCGAACCTGTTCCGGCGTCCAAGTGGGATTCACTTGCAGCAATATAGCTGCAGCGCCCGCCACGTGCGGCGCAGCCATAGAAGTGCCAGTCGCCGTACCGTACCACGGACCGCTTGGCTCGCGCTGGAACGCGCCAGGTACGTGACTGCCGTCAGCTCCCGGGAACGGGAAGGCCGCAGTAATGTCTGTGCCTGGTGCCACGACGTCCGGCTTGATTTCCAGCATCGGTGTCGGACCGCGGGAGCTTGCGGCATTGATAATGTCGTGCTCACCCAGATTGAGCATGAGACTGCGTTCTGCCACAGGAAGCGCCTTTAGGGCGGTGCCATCCTCCTGCGAAATGGACATAGTCGGGATATCGCCATATTGGCGGGTGCCTAACGTCCCGCTGAAAGGTCCTGGGACGTTGTTGTAGATAATGGCTGCTGCCGCACCGCGGTCGCGTGCGTTGCGCGATTTGGCCGCGAAGGATATTACCCCGCGCGTCATCAGTACGACTCGACCGTTTACGTCTAGCCCAGTAAAGTCTCCGGCGCGACCCAAACCAGCCCAAACGTACTCGCGGCTTCTTCCAAACAACGGGTCAAAGGCCGGGGACAAGGCCATTACAGAGCCTACGGCACGCACATGGCCGGCTGTGGCTATGACCTTGGGTGTTGTATCCGTCATACCCACAGCAATGGCCAGACTCGATGCGGCGAAAGCACTCATGGTGCCGTCGTTAGGCCCGCTGTTGCCGGCGGCAACGGCAAACACCGCGCCCGCCCGCACCGCATTGTCGACAGCGCGCGCCCAAGGGCTGTTCTCATGCCCCCACGGCATGCCTAGGCTCATGTTGACGATGTGCGCGCCTGCCCTGACCGACCACTCAATCCCCGCCATTACATCGGCAGAAGATCCTCGTCCGGTCGGACCTAGAACACGCACCGCGAGTATCCGGGCCCCGGGGGCAACTGCCGCCACTGTCGCGGCGACATGCGTACCGTGTGAGGTGTTAAAGGCGCGCCCGCCTGCGTCTGTACCGGGCATATTCTTTGTCTCCATAGGGTGGGAGTCGTCGTCGACAAAGTCCCATCCGCCGAAGACGCGGAAATTAGGCCCAAAACCCCCGCCTAGATCCGGGTGCATATAGTCAACGCCGGTGTCTAGTACCGAGACCACTACCCCGCTCCCATCGAGGTTGCCTGGTAGCCCTAGGGCTAGGGGGGTGCGGATGTTGCGCGTGCTCCGCGTTAGGTCATGCGCTTCTACCTGTACATCGGGCCATACCGCTAGCACCCCGGGCACTAACGCCAAACGCCCGATCTGGTTCCCCGGCACATCAGCGACAAAGCCGTTTAGAACTAACGTGTAGTCCCGCAGCGGCCGCAGGGCCACGCCCCGCATCCCCGCCCCGCGCACCACGTCACGGTGCCGCCTGCGTAGCGCTTCCTCATAGCGCCTCATGGCGGCTGCATCCGGCCGTCTGCCTGCGCGGCGGTCGCGCTCGGCCATAAAGGCAGACGGCTCCTCGCGCAGCTCGATAACTACCCTTATAGGTGTGGCGGAGCTAAGATTGTGCCCTTGAAAGTTCTCGTGTATTGCATGCACGTCAGCGTAAGCCATCTGTTTGCTGTCAAGCGGAGTAAGCCCGATAACCAAAACCGCAATCAGCACTGACACGAAAATGCGCCTTAGCACGAAGTTTCGCCTCCTCATTAGTTTATTTCGGTTGGCGTGGCGGCCGACCTATCCGTAACCCCTCCCCTCTCGCTCCTAATATCAGCTCC
>QLUS01000127.1 GCA_018725535.1 Bacillota bacterium | reverse complement strand
GTTTTCTTGCAGCCCATATTGTTGCTGTCGTTGTCAGTAGTCGCGGGGATTAGCGCAGCTGTACATAGTGCTTATTGGGTATTGCTGCTGCCGCTTGTGCCTGTTTTATGGCGCTGTTATCAATGGCGCGGCTGTCGACGCCGCAGTTTGATGCTTATACTTGGCGCGCTAGCTTGCCTCTCCTTAGGCTTTGCCCGCGCCTATTTCTTACCACCGGTATCTATGGGCGACCATGCGCACTTTACAGCTGAGGTAATGACGCTCGATACCCCGATACGCTTAGACAGCGGCAGCTTTCGCGGCAGGGTCAGAATTAAAGCTAGCGGTCAGGTGCTGCAAATGTACGCGGAAGAGGCTTGGCGCGAGCGGCAAATTCTCGCCGTAACCGGCGAGGTGCGGCAACCGCGCCCCCCGCTTAATCCCGGCGAGCTAGACTTTGCTGCCGTTTTAGAACGGCAGGGCGTGGCCGGTCTGCTTTTTGCGCGTAGTGTTCATACGAAGGCACTGCTTCGCCCCACATTGCTCTCCCGCGTGCGCTCCGCCATGACGCGCAACATCGAGCAGCTAGAGAGCGAGGCTAGCGGTTTGGCTTTGGCGCTAGCGTTAGGCGACAGGCGTGGTCTTACGCAGGCCGAAGAAGATGCTTGGCGCAAAGCGGGAGTCAATCACATTTTGTCGGTATCGGGTATGCATGTAGCGATACTGGCAGGCGCGCTGTACTTTTGCCTGCGCAAGGTCGCGGGTTTCCAGGCCTCGCTCATAGGGGCTGCGGTGTTCGCCATTCTCTACGCGCTGCTCCTTGGGGGTGTGTTGTCAGCTTGGCGCGCGGCGCTAAGTTTTGCCTTGGGAGCCGTAGCCAAAGTGATGTTACGGGACACCGCGCCCATTAACATTCTCGCGCTAGTTGCTGCAGCCATGCTTCTAAGTATGCCGCTTGGTGCCGCCGACCCCGGGTTTATCTTGTCTTTTGCGGCCACAGCAGGCCTGCTTCTTCTTACACCCAGTCTTATGGCTTGGTTTCCCGCGCCTAAGCTAGTTAAGGCAGTCGTGGCTACAAGTTTGGCGGCCCAACTGGCAACAGCGCCAGTGGTGCTAGCCTTCTTTCACGCTTGGCCGCTGTACGGTTTACCAGCGAATCTAGCGCTTGTGCCTTTGTCGCCGCTTCTAGTCGGAGGAGCCTTTATCATTGGCGTGCTTGGCGCGCTGCCCGTGGTGGGAGATGCCTTGGTCTGGTTCTTTAACCACCTTGCAGGATTTACCTCGCTGCTCGTCAGCACAATCGCTGATTTGCCGTTCGCCTCCTATCATTTGCTTAGTCTGCCGGTCTTTGCCGCCCTCCTGTACTACTTGGGATTAACTGCGTTCCCTTGGGTGCGTGAGCGATGGGGCAGAGCAGGTGTTAGCTTGTCTGTGGTTTCCGCCTGCACATTGCTGGTGCTGCCCACTGCGCTGTATCCTAAGGACACAACCATTACTTTTCTCGCCGTTGGTAATGCCGACGCGATTCACCTCGCCATTTATGGGCGCCACTATTTCATTGATACCGCAACCAGAGAGGCAGCGAACCGAGTAGTTGTCCCCTACCTGCGCTCGCAAGGGATAAACACCATACGCGCGGTCATGATAACCCACACCCATGCTGACCACGTAGGCGGCTTGGTTCCCCTAGCAGCAGCTGTAGACGTCGACCGCGTGTACATTGGTCCAGACGGCCCCGCTGGTTTTGACAACGCAAAACCACTGAACGGCAGCTTCCGTATGCAGATCGGCCGAACAAGCCTTGCGGCCTGGCAATCGCAAGACTCTACAGGCGACCTTAACCACCGCTCGGTAGTCTTGTGGCTTACCAAAGGCAACTTCCGAGCCTTGTTTGCTGCGGACATCGGGTTACCTGCCGAGCAACAGCTACGCCCTCACCTTGAGCCCGTCCATGTACTTAAGGTCGCGCACCACGGCAGCCGCACTTCCACCGGGGCAGAGTTTCTGCGCGTGACTAGTCCTGCTGTGGCTGTCGTAACCGTTGGCCCTAACAGGTACGGTCACCCCGACCCGAGCGTCATTGCTAGGCTGGATGCCGTACAAGCTATGGTTAAGCGAACGGACGCTGGGGCCATTCGTATTCGCGTGCGACCAACAACGTATCATGTCTATGTCTATCGGTATGGGAGGTGGCAACGTGTCCGCACTTACGCTCTACGAAACCTTGCAGAAGGATCTGCGATCCAAACCGCTATTGTCGGTCTATCTCCTTTGTGGCATTGAGGAGTGGTATATCGAACAGGCGACCAAGGCGATTACATCTGCGGCGTCAAAAGACATAGATGCTTCACTACTCCCTTTTAATGTGGTCGATTTGGATGCACGCGGCATTTCTCTTGCGCGTCTCGTGCAAGAGCTGCATACACCCCCCTTTATGACCGCGCGGAAGGTGGTGCGTGTAGAGAACTGCCCATACTTTGCTCCCCGCCAGAGCAAGGGCGCGCGCCAAACAGATGCCGAGGCCCTAGATGAGGCCGGGGACGATCTAGCGCAGCTACACCGCATTTTCGCGGCCTTCCCGCCGGACATTACCCTAATCTGTGGGGCTACGGCCGTGAACATGCGGATGAAGATCACGGCGGCAGCGAAGAAGTGCGGCGCAGTCTACGACTTTAGCTCAGCTAAGCGCGCTGACGCTGTGCGAGATGCGCAGTCCATGCTGCACAAGGAACTCAAGCGCTTAGGCGTTACCATAGCGCCGCAGGCCAGCGCAGAGCTACTTATGCTAGTTGGCGTAGACGATAAGACCCCGCACATGCGCCAACTCTGGCAAGAAGTAATGAAGCTGGCTGCTTTTAAGGGCTATACAGGAGCAATTACCTTAGACGATGTCGTTGCCCTTACGCCTCGCTCCGCCGAAGCTAAAGCGTTTCTCTTTACCGATGCCTTTAGCCAACACAGAAAGGCAGAAGCGCTGTGGCACCTTAGGCAGCTCTGGCAGGATGGGGAAGAACCCCTGATGGTGCTTTCGGTGTTCGCGCGGCACATCAGGCAGATGGCTATAGCGCGCGAGATGCTAGACGAAGGCGTTGACGGGGAGGATGTGGCAAAGGCCTTAGGCGGGCATCCGTTTGTGGCGGGGAAACTTGTGGCGGCGGCGCGCACTTTCGCTCCCGAAAAACTGCGCGAGATGCTCGCGAATTGCTTTGAGATCGACAACAAAGGCAAAAGCGGCCGGGGTGACATTTCTTTCGCACTAGAGATGCTTGTCACAAGAAGTTAACTGGACTGAAACAGGCCAAAAGGCTGCCCTTGTGGGGGCAGCCTTTTTTGCAGTTGGTCGCTATTGATTGACTGTGAGCTTGTTAAGCTTTTGAGCGAGGCGAGATTTCTTACGAGCTGCGGTGTTGCGGTGCAGAACGCCCTTGCTGACAGCTTTATCTAAAGCGCTCATGGCTGTGCGCAGAGCCGGAGCAGTCGTGAGATCGTTGAACTTGCGAACAGCAGCGCGAACCGTAGACTTCACAGTACGGTTGCGCAATCTGCGTTTTGCGGTTGTTCTGATTCTCTTAAGTGCAGACTTCGTGTTAGCCACCTATGTTTCACCTCCTCAAAGTAGAGCCGGCAGACTGTGGCAACGGATGGATACCAGAATCAGCTAGCGGTTACACTATGCGTGTCCCTCAAATTCTAGCAGAAAAAAAGGGAGGTGACAAGGATTGATAGGAGGAATATGCGTTTTGTCGTTTCTGCCATTGCCCTGTGGGTAGTGGCCATGGTTTTGCCCGGAGTTGAGGCTACTTTGATGGGCGCGTTCGTGGCTGCCATCGCCATTGCTGTTATCGGTTGGGGGGCAGAAGCGCTGCTTGGCGATAGGGTTTCACGTCAGAATCGGGGGTTTGTTGGTTTTCTTTCCGCTGCGGTAGTCATCTGGCTGGCAGGGCAAATTGTCCCCGGGTTTAACGTAGGTGTGCTGGGCGCGCTATTGGTTTCCTTGGTGATCGGCCTAGTAGATTCAGTAGTGCCAACCACCATTAGGTAGGATGTGACACATGCGGCGAAGGCAGAGGACACCAGTCGAGCAGGACATATCTGTGCGAACGGACCTAGCCGTGGAGCGCCTGAACATAGACTCTCCGGGCGCAGGCGTGGCAGTGACTAGAGTTGAGTTCGCCTACGGTCACATCACTGGAGTGGTAGTGGAAGACGACAATGGCGCAAAGGCACTTGGCAAGCCTCCGGGCACCTACGTAACGGTAGAGTGTCCGGGAGTCCATGCGGGGGACGCCGAGCTGCGCTACGCGCTAAGCTGCACTATCGCAGAGGAACTTGCGCGTCTCCTGCCTCCACCCGCAGAGCAAAAGACCACGCTGGTTGTGGGGCGCGGCAATTGGAATGTGACGCCAGACGCGCTCGGCCCCAAAGTAGTCCATGAGCTGTTAGTTACTCGGCATCTCTTGTCACATGCCCCAGAGTCCTACACGGACAGCCTAGCATCAGTATGTGCAGTGCACCGGGGGTGCTCGGTCTTACAGGT
>QLUS01000126.1 GCA_018725535.1 Bacillota bacterium | reverse complement strand
TAACGTAATTTACGGCTACACCGGATACTCTATGGCGAAGCTTAAGGACGAATAGAGATTTAGTCCGACGAGAAGCAAGCATGCATCTGTTTATGGGAGGTACTGCTTCAGCTCCGCTACTTTGTCGAGGCGCTCCCAAGGGAGGGTGAGGTCAGGCCGTCCCATGTGACCGTAAGCCGCTACTTGGCGATAGATCGGGGCTCTAAGACCTAGATGTGCGATCATTGCTGCCGGGCGCAAATCAAAGTGGCGGGCTATAATCAAAGCTAGCTTCTCCTCGCTCACGGCACCCGTGCCAAATGTATCAACCATAATGGAGACGGGCTTCGCGACGCCAATAGCGTAGGCGACTTGCAGCTCGCAGCGCTCCGCTAGTCCTGCGGCCACGATGTTCTTAGTTACATAGCGCGCGGCATAGGCTGCCGAGCGGTCAACCTTGGTGGGGTCCTTCCCTGAAAAGGCCCCGCCGCCGTGGCGAGCCGCGCCCCCGTATGTGTCGACCATGATTTTACGCCCGGTCAGGCCGCTGTCGCCTTGCGGGCCACCCACCACAAACCGCCCGGTAGGGTTAATAAGAAACTTTGTGTTGCGGTCAAGCAAGTGGGCGGGGATAGAGTGGCGCACAACAAAAGCGATGATATCCTCGCGAATAGTCGGGAGGGTAATCTCCGGTTTGTGCTGTGCCGACACCACGACGGTGTCAACGCGCACGGGGCGGTGCTTTTCGTATTCAACCGTGACTTGGGTCTTGCCGTCCGGGCGGAGATACGGAATAATACGTTCTTTGCGTACGGCAGCAAGGCGACGCGCTAGGCTGTGCGCTAGGCTAATCGGCAGCGGCATGAACTCCGGCGTCTCAGTGCAGGCATAGCCGAACATCATGCCTTGGTCACCGGCACCGGTGCTGGAGGCACAATCAGGGGCATCGGTGCCTTCCCGCTGCTCAAGCGCTCGGTTTACCCCCTGGGCGATGTCGGGCGACTGCTCATCAATAGATGTAATCACGGCACAAGTCTCGGCATCAAAGCCGTACTTGGCCCGGGTGTAGCCGATTTCGCGCACGGTGTCGCGCACTATGCGCGGTATGTCCACATAGCATGTAGTCGAAATCTCGCCCATTACTAGGACTAAGCCTGTGGTGACCGCGGTTTCGCACGCTACGCGGGCGGTGCTATCGTGCGTGAGAATGGCGTCTAAAACAGCATCGGCGATCTGGTCGCAAATTTTGTCGGGATGTCCCTCAGTGACTGATTCTGAAGTAAAAAAGTGTCGCATATCTATCCTCCGGTCTCCATTTGCTGCTTCACGGCGGCAGTGCGTAATTCATAGAAGTGCATAAGCGTCATCCCCGCGTAGACGCGCAGGATATAGCCCAGACCTATGCCGATTAAGCTGCCCAGCTCCCCCTGTCCGAGCAGCCTCTGCAGCACTGCGCTGAGCACCCATTGGGCGATAAACATGAGTAGTATGGCGAAAAAATGTGCGCGGGCAAACAAAATGCCAGCGATAAGCGCACGAGCAAAGGACAACTCTCGCAACGCAAGCACGCGCGACCACATACTCATCAGCACGCCAACAGCAATATACATAAGACCGCTGAGCAAGGCTAAGGGCAAAAGATCCATAAACGCGCGGAAGATCGGTTCTTCGGGGGCCAGCAGCAGATTGCCTTCCGGTCCTGTGAGCCGTATTACCCGCATGACCATCGACACCAACAGCGGTGTAAACAACAATAAGTAGAGCAATATCTCTATGGCCCTACCGGCAACTAAACGCCAAGACAGCTTACGGATACCGAGAAAGAAATAGCCCGTATCAACAGGCTGTCCTTTAACAGCTTGTGCCTGAATGTATAGCGTACCAGCATCAGAGGCCACAGTTAAAGGGATGGCTAGGACTAGCAGGAAAAGGATGCGGGGAGCAAGAGCGCGCAAGACCGCAGGCGAAGCTAGAGCGGCAGGGTTATGCCTAGTCAGAATGTCGGGTACTATGGGCAGGATTAGGATCACCGCAAACAGCAGGAATACCACAAATACCGCCACGCTGAACAGTGCCGGAAACCACACCGCGACCATGTGTGCGCGCATAGTTTTGTGCGCACGCAAGACGCAGGCAACCAAAGCCTCTATCATCAGATCACCTCTACGCCACCCATTGTACCACCCAAACACCCTTATGACCACACGAAGCAAAAGGGAAGCAAAAGGGACGGAGCCTTTTGCTTCAGGTCCCCCAAAGTACTGCTGGCCGACTTCCGCTTGCGGTGTGCCGTTCTTACCCCCTCAGTCCCTTCACGTACTCAAAGGGCAGCGCGGCGACAGCGATCGTGCCTGGGCCGCCATGTACAACCAAAGATGCTGTGAGCTCCGTTGTGAGCGCGAGCTGAACATTAAGCGTCTTAGCGAGAAGCCCCTGAAATTGCTGGGCCAAGGCCGCGTCCTCCGCATGCATTACGGCCACGGCTAAAGGCTTTGCGCCATACTTGTCTTTAAGCATGCCCGTCATCTCTTTGCAGGCTCCGGTCATGCTTCTCGATCGAGCTACAACCTCTACGACGCCGTCATTAAAAGCTAGGATCGGCTTCACGGAAAGCAACGACGCCAATAGAGCCTTGGCCAGTCCAACTCGCCCGCTGCGCGACAAATACTTGAGCGTGGGCACCGACAAGAAAGTCGTGGTCTCTGCTTTAGCTGCTTTCGCTTTGGCCTCAATCTCGAACACTGGTTTTCCTTGCTCAGCAAGCAGTGCTGCCGCTAGCGCTTGCCACCCTCCCCCCATCGAGGCGTTGGCGGTGTCAACAACGGTGACTTTTGCTTTTGTCATGCCAGCAGCCATCACGGCCGACTGGTGCGTGCCGCTGGCCTTTGCAGTAATGTGCAACGAGACGATGTCTCCCCCTATCTGGTCATACACCTCCAAAAAGTCCCCGGGTGAAGGCTGGGAGGTCGAGAGAGCTTCAGAACGAGCGATAAGCGACACTAGTTCTGTCTGCGTGGCATCTACGCCTTCGCGGTAGCTTTTTCCGTCAATAGTGAGACTGACAGGCACAACGCCAATACCGAATTTGCTTAGCAAATCTGCCGGTATGTTTAGCGCGCTGTCCACAACTATTTTTGCCAAAAAAATCACCCCTTCATCTGTTTAGACGGAGGAGTCGCTAAAGAGTGTCGTGGGGCGCCAGCAAAACAAAATTTCACGTCCCCGGTGTTTCACGTCCCCGGTGTTTCACGTCCCCGGTGTTTCACGTCCCCGGTGTTTCACGTCCCCGGTGTTTCGTCCCCAATGTTTAGAGGTGGGCGAGTTTGCTGTTAACACTTAGACGACATGCGACTATGGCGCTGTCTTCGGCAGTCATTTTGATTGGACTGCGCTGGGGTAGTGCAGGGTTTACCGGAGGGATGTCCCAATTTGTGGACGGGACGCGAGCAATGCTCAGTATCTTTACGCAGATGTTCCCGCCTAACTTAGCGTATCTCGGGCGCATCAGCGGAGAACTGAATGAGAGCTTGCTGATGGCGCTGTTTGGCACCGTGATCGCGCTAGGAGCAGCAGTCATCGCTGGGTGGGTTCGTGCCAATGCTTCCCTGCCTACAAGCTTGCGCCATGTGGGACATGTTCTCCTGCGAGGAGTGGGGGCTGTTCACGCCCTAGTGTGGGCGGTGGTGCTGGTGCGCGGCTTTGGGGCAGGTCCGATAAGTGGACTGGTAGTGCTTACCTTGTACTCGTTAAGCAGCTTTATGGGCACCAAGCAGATAGCTACCAGCGCGCCAGCACAGACACCTGCGCCTGCTCTACTTGAGCACAGCCTGGCCTGCCTAAAGAGGAACATCCGCCTGTCCGCAGTCTTAGGGCTAGTCGGGGCAGGCGGCATAGGTGAGCTGCTCTACGCTAATATTCAGTTTCAGGTGTGGCCAAATGTCGGTGTAATCTTAGGCGGGATCTTAATTATGGTGCTGACCGTAGATGCCCTGTGTGGGCAATGGAGACAATTGCTGGCGGGTCAGTCCTTTACTTCCCAACAGCCGCGGCACCGCGCTTCGTAGGCCTCTACACCCCCGACAAAGATCTGCGGGTCGCGTAGCGAGGCAGGCTCGCCATTAACCAAGCGCTGACTAATATAGGCTTTGTTGCCGCACTTAATGCAGATGGCACGCAGTTTGTCGATTTCGTCGGCGATGGCCAAGAGATGCGAAATCGCGCCGAAGGGCCTCCCCGCGAAATCTAAATCCAGTCCGGCTACGATGACTTTTTTGCCGCGGCACATCAGGTCGTGCACTACTTTAATGGTCTCATCCGCCGCAAGAAACTGTAGTTCGTCAATCGCGACCACATCTGTACTCTCTTCCACCAGCGGCAATATCTCTAAGGCAGTCGCCACGGCCTGTGCCGCGTGATTGCGGTTGTCGTGCGCGACTACCTGTGTGGCGTGATAGCGCCCGTCAAGCGCGGGCTTAAAGAGCTGCACTTGTTTGCGTGCGTACTTGGCGCGATTGATGCGGCGAATAAGCTCACTAGATTTGCCGCTATACATCCCGCCGCAGATCACTTCC
>QLUS01000125.1 GCA_018725535.1 Bacillota bacterium | reverse complement strand
TAACAAACCTTTCGGCCTCAAGCGTTGCGGAGGCCATGCTGCGGCTTCCCGTTATCCTCAGCAAAGTGCCCTTCACACGCGGCGACAAACTGGCAGGATTCCTTGACCAACGGGAAAGCCGCGGCGTGGCATGGTTAACGGCGAACATGCGCATGGCGACAGTATCCATCCCGAGGGAAGAAGGGCATATCGTCCAGCTCGCCAATTATTCGTCCGCCAGATTCAATGCGCGTAAGGAGAGTGGCGGATACCGCCTGCACGCACGCATAAGCCAAGACGGCAACCTCACTGCGTGGCCGCATCCCGAGCGAGGCATCACTCACGCCTTTCTCAAGCAAATAGAAGAGGATTTAGCAGAAGTCGTAGCCAACGAAATTCGCAGTGCGCTGGACGCATTGCAACATGAGTTTAACGCCGACATTGTCGGGCTAGGCGAGCAAATGCGCCGCCTGCGGCCTGAGCATATGGCCACGCTCGATTGGGACAAAGCTTTTCCGGCACTAGTAGTTGAGATTGAGGTAGTGGCTGCCTTCCGCCGCATCGGACTCACCATCAGATAAGACTATTCTTCCGGCTCGAATTGATCTTTGCCCACGCCGCAAAGCGGACATACCCAATCGTCATGAATGCCCTCAAAGGCTGTACCCGGGGCGATGCCGCTTTCGGGGTCTCCTTCACTGGGGTCATAGACATAGTTACATACTACGCACACCCATCTCACTGTTCACACCTCCTTCCCTTAGGTTAAATATACCATCTCACAAACCTAGGCTCAAGCAAATGCTTGCCTCACCGCAGGAGAAGTGCTACATTGACTGTGAATGAGGGAGGGTCGGTATGCGCGTCATAGCACTACAAGGTAGCCCGCGGCGGGACGGACATACTGCGCTGTTACTTGAGTCTTTTTTGTCCCCCCTGCGCGCAACGCATGCGGTCAAACGCGTTGATGTCTGCTATCAACATATACTCCCCTGTCGGTCATGCTATGCCTGCCAAAACAACAGTGCCTGCGTTACAGATGATGATATGGCCCACATCTACCCAAATCTTGCTTTCGACGACGTAGTAGTTGTAGCGTCGCCGATATACTTTTATGGCGTAACCGCGCAGCTAAAGGCGGTTATAGACCGCTGCCAACACTTTTGGACCAATCCCAACCAGCGGGAGACCTCCCGCGTAGGCGTGTTGCTGCTTACTGCCGGTGCGCCAGACAGCACAGGCATAGGGGTAAGCACCACTACCGCTGCGGTGCGCATATTTATGGCATGTATCGGAGCACCACTTACCTACGTTTTTGCGGCTACCCATACAGATGTCGTCCCAGCGCGCCAGCAAAGCGAAGTGCTAGAAGCTGCGGCAGCGGCAGCACAGCAGTTAGCGGATGCCGCCAAGGTGCTGTAGGAAACGGAGGAATGACTCTGTGCATGATATGACTACACAGGTATTGTCCGAACTTCTGTCGGGCGAAGCGCGCTCCGGCCAAGACATCGCTAAAAGGCTCGGCATCTCTCGCGCCGCCGTATGGAAGCACGTCACAACACTCCGTACACTCGGCTACGAGATTTCCTCGCGTACGGGCGCGGGCTACACGCTGACGCTTTGCCCCGACCACCCTCACGCCGTGCTGGTGCACCAATACTATTCCCCAGTTACGTTAGGAAAGACCATCATCTACTTGGCCGAGTGCGGCTCAACAAACTCGGAGCTGCGCTTAAGAGCGGAGGCAGGCGCGCCGGCAGGGTTAGTCATCGCTACTGACGAACAGCACGCGGGCCGGGGTAGACGTGGTCGCACGTGGACGGCCGCGCGCGGGACTGCGCTCTTGTTTTCCGTCCTTTTGCGTCCGCAAATGCCCCCCGGAGAACTTGCCGGGCTTACCCTCGTGGCCGGCGTAGCGGTAGCGGAAGCGCTTAAGAGCCTAGGCGTAACTGCGACGCTTAAATGGCCTAACGACGTGCACATTGCGGGAAAGAAGGTGTGCGGGATCCTCGCTGAGCTGAGTGGCGAGCTTGACTACACGAGCTATGTCATACTGGGCATTGGTGTCAATGTCTGGGCACACCCACAGGGCGGCGACTACATAAGCACGTCGCTTGCTGCCGAAGGCTTGCGCCTGAGCCGGGCCAAGGTGCTGGCCGCAATTCTCACCTCGCTCGAGGTCAATATCGGTTTGTTCACGGCCGGGCAACAAGCAATTTGCCTTGAGAAGTGGCGACAACAGAGCACCACCCTCGGGCGCAGGGTGAGTGTCCGCACTGCGACCGCAACTTATACCGGCTTGGCGCGAGATATTACACCTGAGGGCGCGTTAGTCGTGGCGCTAGACGACGGGCTAGAAAAAGTCTTTACCACAGGCGACGTAACCCTGAGAGGAGCCGGAGCATGAGCGTGCAAATTCCGCATATTCTGGTTCTAGCAACAGGGGGGACAATAGCCGGTCGCGGTGACTCCCCGCTGCAGACCATGGGCTATCGGGCAGGCCAATTTACTGTCGATGAAATGCTAGACGAACTACCCGACATTACCGCATCGGTTCGCGTTACGGGAGAGCAATTCGTCAACCTCCCGAGCTCCGCACTTACGCCTATAGACTGGCTTAAACTAGCGCAGCGCATCAACATTCTGTTAAGTGACAGCGATATCGACGGGATAGTCATCACTCACGGCACAGACACGCTGGAGGAAACCGCATACTTTCTCCACTTGGTGGTGAGAAGTAACAAACCCGTGGTTCTCGTAGGTGCTATGCGGCCCGCCACCGCCTTGAGCACCGACGGGCCTATGAACCTCATCAACGCGATTAGGGTAGCGGCGTCTGCAGACGCTCAAGGGTTAGGTGCGCTAGTGGTGATGAACGACGAAATTTTCTCTGCCCGCGACGTAACCAAGACCAGCGCAACCCGCTTAGACGCATTTCGCTCCCCTGACTTTGGCGCGCTGGCACCATTGATAACGGTCAGGTAGGCATCTACCGCCGGCTGCTGCGCAAGCACACTCTCGATACGGTTTTTCACATCAGTGAATTGGCTAAGCTGCCGCGGGTAGACATCGTGGTAGGCTATGTAGGCGCAGACGATGTGTTGGTAAAGGCTGTACTCGCGGCCGGTGCGCAGGGCATAGTACTGGCAGGGACGGGTGCCGGCCATATTTCTCCCTCTGGGGACAAGACTCTGCATGCCGCTAGGAAACGGGGCACTATCGTCGTGCGCTCTAGTCGCACAGGCGGTGGCCGCATCCTGCCGTCCCCCCCTGATGACTTCATTGCCTGCGACAACCTCTCCCCCAGAAGGCGCGCATCTTACTGATGCTAGCGCTGACTATAACTCGGGACACAGCCGAGATTCAGCGCATGTTTGGCGAATATTAGAAATGAGGACTTCACGCGCGGTGAAGTCCTCTCTTTAGTTGACGGCCGATAAACAGCGCCAGCACTGCCTTAACCAAGTCGAGACCGATAAACGGAGCCGCCGCTACCCTAATTGCCCACCAGAAGTCTACTGGCCTGCCCATGTAAAACCGCACAATCCCCCACAAGTACGGCAGTCCTACGGCGTAGAGAGCCAAAAGACCCACGACTATAGCTAGGGCACCGCCGCGCGGGGTGTCGATGTTGAATCGACCGGCGACGAAAGCGGCTGCGATGAAGCCAATGATAAATCCAAATGTCGGCTGCAACACATACACCAAACCTCCGTATGGAGGACGGGCAAAAACCGGTACGCCCAGAAGCCCGAGCAGCATGTACACAGCTAGGCTCATAGCACCGAGCTTCCCCCCTAAGGCAAAGGCGGCCAAAAAGGCCATAAACGGCACCAGCGAGAAGGGCACCATGGCCTCGCCGCCAAACCTAAGCACTAATGTGGCCGCAACATGCAGTGCTGCGAAAATACCTACCCTAGTAATCTCTTGCGCGCTAAATTTCAAGTCCACACACCTCCCTGCCGCGTATGATAGCGGTTGCAGGGGAACTTGTCAACTCATTGCGCAATGTGGGTTTACATCACCCGTTCTGCCACGGTGAGTTAACTGCAAACTGGGGTTCCCTGCCTTCAAGCGCCAGCCGAATATCGCGCGCGGCCATGCCCGCTACCCGCGCCAAACACTCCGTGGTAGAGCCGCCCATGTGCGGCGTAAAGAGAACATTAGGCAGGCACAAGAATGGGCTGTTAGCCGGCAAGGGTTCCTGCTCAAATACGTCGAGCGCGGCACCCGCAATCCATCCTTCTTGCAGTGCCTGTAACAGGTCATCCTGCACAACCAGCGCTCCCCTGGCGGTGTTGACGAGGAGCGCATCCTTGCGCATTAGCGACAAGAGCCTTCTCCCTACTAGCCCCACAGTATCCGGAACTAAGGCCACGTGAAGACTAACTGTGTCGGAAGTAGCAAACAACCCCTCCAGCGAAACTTGTCTCACGCCTGTCAACACGTCTGTCTGTGTGAGGCGACTCCAAAACACTACTTCCATACCTAAGGCGGTAGCAATACCGGCTAGCGTTTGACCGATATTGCCGTACCCGACGATTCCAAGCCGCTTGCCCTTAAGCTCAGTGCCGAGTGCACGAGCTTGCTCCCACCGCCCCTGCCTAACTAA
>QLUS01000124.1 GCA_018725535.1 Bacillota bacterium | reverse complement strand
CGTCCCTTTTGCTTCGTCTAGAGCGCGAGCTTTACCTTCAGCTGTGCTAGCATATCCTTAGTCATGGCGTCGAGGTCGTATTTTGGGTTCCAGCCCCACTCCTCGCGGGCAGCGGTATCGTCAAGCGAGTTTGGCCAAGAGTTGGCGATGCCCTGGCGAACTGGGTCGACATTGTAGGACAGCGCAAATTCGGGGATATACTTCCGGATAGATGCTGCTAATTTCTCGGGGTCAAAGCTCATGGCGGTAACGTTAAAGGCATTGCGGTGGATGAGGTGATCGGGATTAGCCTCCATCAGTTGTACGATGGCGTCTAAGGCATCTGGCATATACATCATGTCCATAAAAGTCCCTTTGCCAATGTAGGAAGCATAGTGCTTATGCTTAAGGGCTTCGTAGTAGATATGTACGGCGTAGTCAGTGGTGCCGCCGCCGGGGAGCGCTACGTAAGAGATAAGACCGGGGAAGCGCACGCCGCGCGTATCGACGCCGTACTTAAGGTAGTAGTAATCGCACAAGAGCTCGCCGCCTACTTTGGTTATGCCGTACATGGTGGTTGGCCTCTGGATGGTGTTTTGTGGGGTCTTGTCGGGAGGGGTGGTGGGGCCGAAAGCGGCGATGGAACTCGGGGTAAACACAGCGGCTTTTGTTTCGCGCGCAACTTCTAGGACATTAAAGAGGCCGCTCATGTTTACATCCCACGCGAGCTTAGGCTTGGCTTCACCCGTTGCGGACAAAATAGCGGCGAGGTGGACGATTTGGTTGATGCCCTGCTGCTTTACCACATCGGCGATTTGCTGGGGGAGAGTGACATCGACGACTGCGTAGGGGCCTTCGGCCAGCTCCCCGGCAGGTGGGGACGGGCGAATATCACTCGCAATGACATTTCCTGTGCCGTAGGCTTTGCGCATGGCAACTACTAGCTCGGTGCCAATCTGCCCAAGTGCACCTGTGATGAGTATTTTTTTCACAAACATTCCTCCTATGTTTCCGCTTTGTCACTTGTATTGTACCTATTCTGCTGCGCGCTTACCAGAGAAACACGCGAGAAACGTCTTTCGCTAGCAGAAGGAAAATGCGTGCGCGGCGGCGAAGGGTTGTGGGTGGCACAAGGAGCTCGACATGAGCAATCCAAAAAGAAATGGAGGGTCAAACATGAAGAAACGGCTAAAGAGGGCTGAGGTGCCCGTAGAGTTTACATGGAACCTCGCGGATATCTTTGCGACTAAACAGGATTGGGAAGGGGAGCTCGCCGCGATTGCGCGAGATTTGCCGGGGATAATGCGGTTTAAGGGGAGGCTTTCGGCAGGGGCGGACGTGCTCGCAGAGTGCCTAGAAGCTGCGGAGAATCTGCAGAAACGCTTGCACCGCGTCGTGGCTTACGCCTCGCTCGATCTCTCGGGCGACGGCACAGACCCGACGAATCAGGCCGCCATGGGACGGGCACAGTCATTAGGTGCCGAGGCACAGGCAGCCATGTCTTTTATACGTTCGGAGGCCTTGGAGTTGCCGCCGGGGACGCTGGAGCGCTATCTCGAGGAATCCGAGGCGCTCAAGGGCTTTGCGCGCGTAGTGCTCCGCATGATCGACGAAAGGCCGCATGTGTTAGGCCTAGAGACCGAGCGGTCGTTAGCTGCGCTTGGCGAGGTTCTGCAATCGCCATACTTGGTATACACGCGCTCTAAGGTCGCAGACATGGCGTTTGACGACATCAAGGACAGTGAGGGCCATACGCACCCCATGTCCTTTGCGATGTACGAGGAATCCTACGAGAAGTCGGCGGACTTTGCGCTGCGGCGGAACGCTTGGGTCTCGTTTACTGAGGGGCTTAAGAAATATCAAAACACATACGGCACCACCTGGGGCACGGAGGTAAAGAAGCACGTCGTAATGGCGAAGCTCCGCAGCTACCCCTCGGCGACACATATGCTCTTGCATGGGCAAGAAGTTGACCCGACGAGTTATCATATGCTGCACGACGTAATCTTAAAGGAGATTGCCCCGCATATGCGCCGCTATGCAAGACTCCGCAAACAGATACTTGGTTTGACGGAAATGCTGTATTGCGACATAGAGGCGCCGCTTGACCCGGACTACAGCCCCGAAACGACCTACGACATTGCGGCCGACGTGATTAAGAAGGGGCTTGCGGTGTTGGGCGGCGAATATGCCGCGATTGTGGGGGACAGCTTGAGCAATCGCTGGATTGACCTCTCGGACAACATCGGCAAGTCCACAGGCGCATTTTGTTACGGCGTGCCTGACGCGCACCCCTATATTCTGGTGACATGGGCCGACAATATGCGGGGGGCCTTGGTGTTAGCGCATGAAATAGGCCACGCGGGACACGGCGTGCTGGCCATGCGTTACCAGAGGCTGTCGAATGTGCGCGGTTCAGTGTTCTTTACGGAGGCACCGTCGATCATTAACGAGCTCTTGGTGGGCAACTACATTGCGGCGCAGTCGAGCGACCCGCGCCTGCACAGGTGGCTGGCGATGCAGCTTCTTATGACTTACCACCACAACTTTGTTCGCCACCTAATCGAGGGGGAACTGCAGCGGCGGACGTACGTGTTGGCGGAAAAGGGCCAGCCGATTACCGCGAATGTGCTTAGCCGTGTGCAGGGCGAGATTTTGGAAGAGTTCTGGGGCGGCGAGGTGACAATTGACGAGGGCGCGCGACTTACCTGGATGCGCCAGCCGCATTTCTATATGGGCCTGTATCCCTACAGCTATTCGGCTGGTCTAACCGTCGGCACGGCGGTGGCGAAGGCGATTAAGGAGCAGGGCCAGCCGGTAATCGACAAGTGGCTGGAGGTGCTTAAGGCAGGGGGATCCAAGCCGCCGGTGGAGCTAGCGCGCATGGCGGGGGTCGACATGACCGACCCGGTCGCTATTAAATCGGCGGTAGATTATGTGGGAGAGCTAGTGGATAGTGTGGTAGAAAGTTTTGGGGTAGACGTGTAATAGAACGCCGCCACTCTCTGTGGCGGCGACTTCTTTTTAGCTTGAAAAACATCTGGGCTGTGGCATAATGGGTGTGGAATACGCGGAGGTTGCGTGAGAGAGCAATGTTGGAGGTAGTGCAATGGAAAAGAAGTACATGGCCGAGCCCTATAAGATCAAAATGGTGGAGCCCATCGCCGTGACGACGCGCGCGCAACGAGAGGAAGCGATTAAACGCGCGGGGTATAACACGTTCTTGCTGGATTCTGACGATGTGTATATCGACTTGTTAACCGACTCCGGCACTAACGCCATGAGCGACAACCAGTGGGCGGGAATGATGCTAGGCGACGAGGCCTATGCCGGCTCCAAGAACTTTAAGAACCTAAAGAAGGCCGTGCAAGATTTGTTCGGGTTTAAGCACGTGCTGCCTACACATCAGGGTCGGGGTGCCGAGAACATCCTGTCGCAGATCATGATTAAACAGGGCGACTTTGTACCGGGCAATATGTATTTCACGACGACGCGGGCACACCAAGAAATGAACGGCGCGACGTTTAGGGATATAATTATCGACGAGGCGCATGACTCGACGCTGGAATTGCCCTTTAAGGGCGATGTCGACCTAAACAAGCTGCAGGCGCTGATTGACGAAGTGGGGAGCGAGCGGATTCCCTATATCTGCTTGGCCATTACCGTGAACTTAGCGGGCGGGCAGCCCGTTTCCATGGCCAATATGCGCTCAGTTTACGAGATGGCGCAAAAGCACGGCATCAAGGTGATGATGGATGCCACACGCTGCGTGGAAAACGCTTGCTTTATTAAACAGCGCGAGGCGGGCTACGGGGATAAGACCATACGCGAGATTCTGCTCGAGACTTTTAGCTATGCCGACGGCTGCACGATGTCGGGCAAAAAAGATGGCCTCGTAAACATTGGCGGCTTCCTAGCGCTTAACGACGACGAGCTTTACCAGAAGTCTACCGCTTTGGTCGTGCTCTATGAGGGCATGCCGTCTTATGGCGGCTTGGCTGGGCGCGATATGGAAGCGATGGCGCGCGGGCTCTATGAATCTGTGGACTACAACTATATCTCGCACCGCTTAGCGCAAGTGCGCTACCTCGGCGAAAAGCTCGACGCGGCAGGCATCCCCATTGTCAAACCGTTTGGCGGTCACGCCATTTTCCTTGATGCGCGCAGATTCTACCCGCATATTCCGCAAGACCACTTCCCGGCACAAACTTTGGCAGCCGAGCTGTATCTGAAATCGGGGGTCAGAAGCATGGAGCGCGGCATTGTTTCTGCCGGGCGCAATAAGGCGGGCCAGCACCACTACCCGCAGCTCGAACTAGTGCGCCTGACCATCCCGCGCCGCGTGTACACGTATAGCCACCTTGAGGTGGTGGCCGATTCGGTTATTGACCTTTATCAAGAGCGCGACAGAGCGAAGGGTTTGCGCTTTGTGTACGAAGCGCCGGTGCTCAGGTTCTTTACCGCGCGCTTCGAGCCGCTGGGCTAGACTAAAGCTAGCGTTAATCCTAAAGCCGTAGTCTCCGGGCACCCTTGTCTTAAGCTACGATTGCTGCTACCTTCACCGTTCGTGTGTCATTGGGGACGGTTCTTTTTGTAACACCCCTAGCAACACTCACGCTTCGCCCCAAACAAACTTTACAATGGCAGCCAGATACGCATCAA
>QLUS01000123.1 GCA_018725535.1 Bacillota bacterium | reverse complement strand
GGAAGACAGCTGCAGCGCGGCTGGTGCTGGAAGAAGCTAAGCGTACTCCGGGTCCGCCTTTTGGCGGTGGAGCTAAGTTCGTAGAGCTAGACGCCACCACCGCGCGGTTTGATGAGCGTGGGATCG
This sequence comes from Bacillota bacterium, assembly GCA_018725535.1. GTDB lineage: Bacteria > Bacillota > UBA994 > UBA994 > UBA994 > UBA994. Next base: position 4,545 of record QLUS01000123.1, on the reverse strand, counting down.
CTGACCCCCCTCATCGGCTCTGTGCATGACCCTATTTACCAGGGAGCGGGGCCACTTGGCATGGCGGGAATTCCTCAGCCAAAACCAGGAGCCGTTACGCGGGCACACGGCGGCGTTCTGTTTATTGACGAAATTGGGGAGCTTCATCCCACGCAAATGAATAAACTGCTTAAAGTGCCGGAAGACAGGAAAGTCTTGCTTGAGAGCGCGTATTACTCACCCGAAGACGCTAACGCACCCAAGCACATTCACGGCATCTTCGCCAATGGGTTGCCGGTCGACTTTCGTCTTGTCGGAGCGACCACACGTTCACCGGAGCATATTTCGCCCGCCATTAGGTCGCGCTGCTTAGAAATCTACTTCCGTCCGTTGCGCCCTCGGCAGCTGCTGACTATAGCCGCTGATGCTGCTTTGCGTATCGGCATTGAACTTGACCAGAAAGCCAATGAACTGCTGGCCAAATACGCCCACAACGGCCGTGAGACCGTCAACATTATTCAAATTGCAGCCGGGGTGGCATTTGGGGAGGGAAGAAAAGCACTTTACATGGAAGACATCGAGTGGGTGGTGAACTCCACCCACTGCACACCGCGCTATGACCCAAAGGTTCCCGCTTCACCGGCCATAGGGGTCGTTAATGGCTTAGCCGTATACGGACCAGCGTTGGGCACGCTATTAGAGCTAGAAGTGGTAGCGGCACCTACATCTAGTCGGGGTTCCATTAAGGTTACAGGCATTGCCGAGGAAGAGGAAATAGGCAACTCCAATCATATGATCCGCCGGCGAAGTATGGTGTCAAACTCTGTGGATACCGTACTCACCGTGCTAAAACGCCTGCTTGACGAGGACCCCCATAGGTACGACCTGCATATCAACTTCCCCGGGGGCACGCCCGTGGACGGTCCTTCAGCAGGTGTGGCCATGGCGGTGGGCTCATATTCAGCCATCAAACAACTAGCCGTAAGCAATCTAGTGGCGATGACCGGCGAAGTTTCGGTACGGGGTTTCGTCAAGCCGGTAGGCGGAGTAGCGGCGAAACTAGAAGCAGCGGCGTTGGCGGGCGTCAGGAAGGCGCTGCTTCCGGCAGAGAACTGGCAAGAGGGGTTGCCAACATCAGCAATTTAGAAGTTGTGCCCATTTGGCATGTGCGCGAAGCAATCGCGCACGCCATTGTTCCGGACACAATTCCTTGCTCTAGCGAGCAAGGGTAATGTCGCGTATACTAGAGTTGCCGCGGAGGTGTAGCTTAGGTCGCGGCGCGAAGTCCAAGGAGGCGTGTTAGTTGGTGGACAAACAATATGCGGAATTCCCCTTGCTCCCGTTGCGAGGTTATCTAGTATTTCCTGCGAGCGTCGTCACCCTTGATGTCGGACGCACTCGTTCCATTGATGCCATAAATGCCGCTTTGCGCGCCAACAGCGAGATCTTTCTGGCTACGCAGATAGACATTAATGTGGAAGAACCCGCCTTAGCAGATTTGCATGCTATTGGAACGATAGCTACCATCAAGCAGGTCATTATCTTGCCTGCCGGAACCGTGCGTGTACTGGTGGAAGGGCAGACTAGGGCGCAAATCGAGCGCGTTGTGCAGGAGCTACCCTATATGTCAGTTCAGGTTCGGGTCATGCCTGACCAAGACTCCCTCTCGGTCTATGTAGAAGCTTTGATGCGCAGGGCACTCGGTAGTTTTGAGCAATACGTGAAATCGGGCAAAAAAATCTCCCCGGAGGTCTTTGTTACCGTCAGCGTCATTGATAGACCCGGGCAGCTAGCTGACGCCATCGCTACTCACCTTAACTTGAACATAGAGGACCGACAGAGGTTGCTGGCGGCAGTAGATGTTACGGAGCGTTTGGAACTGCTTAGCGAAGTGCTATCACGCGAGCTAGAGATACTCGACATCGAAAAGCGACTGAACAGCCGCGTGCGTAAGCAAATGGAGAAAAATCAGCGTGAATACTACCTGCGGGAGCAGATGAAGGCCATCCAGCGGGAACTAGGCCAAAAAGACGATCGCGGCGGTGAGGCCGAGGAGCTACGCGATAAGGTAGAGGAGCTCAAGCTGCCCGCAGAAGTGGCAGAGCGGTGCCATAAGGAAATTGACCGCTTGGAACGCATGCCGCCGGGGGTAGCTGAGGCAGCAGTCGTGCGTAACTACCTTGACTGGGTGCTGGCGCTGCCTTGGAACAGCTTGTCCACAGATACTTTGGATATCAAGCGGGCGGAGGAAATCCTTGACGAGGACCACTATGGACTAGAAAAAGTTAAGTCGCGCATTGTGGAATATTTAGCTGTCCGCCACTTGACTAACCAGCTTAAAGGGCCAATCTTGTGTCTAGTGGGCCCCCCGGGCGTAGGCAAGACGTCTTTAGCCCGCTCAGTCGCGAGAGCGCTGGGGCGTAACTTTGTACGCATGTCGCTTGGCGGTGTGCGGGACGAGGCAGAGATTCGCGGGCACCGCCGTACCTATGTCGGGGCCATGCCCGGGCGTATTATTCAAGTGCTGCGTCAGGCTAAGACACGCAATCCCTTGTTCTTATTAGATGAAGTCGACAAAATGAGCATGGATTTTCGCGGTGACCCCTCTGCCGCGCTACTTGAGGTGCTCGACCCGGAACAGAACAACACCTTTTCCGACCATTACATTGAACTACCCTTTGACTTGTCGCAAGTGCTGTTTATCACTACCGCAAATTCTGGGTACGGTATTCCGCGGCCCCTCTTAGATCGCATGGAGATTATTACTATCTCTGGCTATACCGAAGAAGAGAAGCTGAAGATAGCTAACCGCCACCTTGTGCCTAAGGCGCTTGGCTCCCACGGCCTGAAACGAGAGCAACTAGCCTTTGGCGAACAGGGGTTGCGCAAGATTATTAACGAATATACGCGTGAAGCAGGAGTGCGGAGTCTCGAGCGCGAAATTTCCGCAGTGTGCCGCAAGGTAGCCAAGCAAGTTGTCGCCGGCTCCACACGGGTCTTTACCGTCACCGTCCAGAATGCGCATAATTTCCTTGGGGTTCCCCGCTATCGCTTCAATGCCTCTGAACAGCGCGATGCAATCGGCATCTCTACAGGCCTAGTTTGGACGGAAACAGGAGGCGATACCGCGACGATTGAGGTTGCCGTGATGAAGGGTAAAGGCAACCTTATTTTGACTGGGCAGCTTGGTGAAGTAATGCGCGAATCGGCACAAGCCGCATACAGCTATGTGCGTTCGCGGGCAGGCGAACTAGGTATTGATGCCGATTTCTACCAGAATTGCGACATTCACGTGCATGTTCCCGAAGGAGCTATTCCGAAGGATGGGCCTTCAGCGGGGATTACTCTGGCTACCGCGCTTGCTTCGGCACTTTCTAAGCGGGCGGTACGCAAGGACGTCGCGATGACGGGGGAGATTACCCTGCGCGGGCGCGTCTTGCCTATCGGCGGGCTCAAGGAAAAACTTTTAGCCGCCCACCGCTCAGGTGTAAAGACGGTGATAGTGCCCAAGGACAATAAGCGCGATCTCGACGAGGTGCCGCGCAATATTCTGCGCCGTTTAGACGTTAGACTGGTAGAGGACATGTCTGAAGTACTAGCGGCAGCTTTTAGCGCGGGAGAGCAGCATGTTTAAGGTGGTATCGGCGGAGTTAGTGACCTCAGCGCTTGAGCTAGGTCAAATGCCTGCCGGTGCATTGCCGGAAACAGCTATCATTGGGCGCAGCAACGTCGGTAAGTCCTCGCTCATTAACTCCTTACTTTCACGCAGGGCCTTAGCCCGCATATCCAGCCAACCAGGGAAGACACGACTTATGAATTTCTACCTCATCAATGAAGCCCTCTATCGCGTTGATGTGCCAGGCTATGGGTACGCCAAGTTTAGTCAGACAGAGCGCGCTGCGACACGACAACGCCTGCAGGACTATCTGCAGAGGCGCCGCCAGCTTCGTCTAGTTCTGCAGCTAGTAGACATTCGTCACGCTCCGTCACCTGATGATTGTGCATTCCACTTACTGGTAAAAAATACTGGCATCCCCGTCAAGGTGGTGGCCACAAAAGCAGACAAGTGCTGCGTTCACGCCTAGCGCAACATCCGAAAGTCATAGGTGAGACTTTGTGTATAGCACCGGAGGAATTGATTGTCACTTCCTCACAGGGCAAGAGCGGCATAGACTTGCTTTGGTCGCATGTGCTCGCGGCGACACGCCCACAGGAGTGAGAGACGCAAAGCGTAATGCCTGAGAACACTATAATATGGGGGGCAGGCAAATGGGACTTAGAGTAGCTTTACTCTACAATTTGAAGCATGAGACACAGGACAGTGACGACGACCCCCCCGACTTGCTCGCTGAGCTAGACTCAGCGAGCACCATCGAGGCTATACGGGAGGCGCTTCTACAGGCAGATTACGCAGTATCTGGTCTAGAAGGCACCCCGGCGGCCCTGTTTCCGCTTATGCACGGCAGTTTCGACCTAGCCTTTAACATATGCGAGGGGTATAGGGGCAGAAACAGAGAGGCACAGATCCCCGCCCTACTCGAGATGATTGGCTTGCCGTACACCGGG
>QLUS01000122.1 GCA_018725535.1 Bacillota bacterium | reverse complement strand
GCCATGGCCCCGAGTGTGATGGCGAAATTGAGCCCCATACCAGCCATGACCGGAATGAGGAGGGCCAAGATCAGGACACCGTTGCGAGAAATGCGCAGGATGAGGTCGCTAAGGACAAACCAGAGGGGCAGCCCAGAGACCCAGAGCCCGAGGCCGCATATGATCAGGAAAAGCACCGTAACCATATTGTCCAGCAAGAACTGCTTAATAGTGCTCTGCATGTTCGGGGTAGGAGTCGATTTTACAGCGGGCGTGGTTATTAGTTGCTTTGCCATCTAGTCACCTCCGCCCACTTGGGCTATCGCATAAAGAATAATCCCGTTTGAAACGATGATGCGGGTGATTTCGGCCCCGCCACCGATGCCGCCCACGATGATTTTGCCAGCCACGGGTAAGGCAATGACCAGCAGAGCTTGCATTAATAGAGCGCCGACAATCACATTGGTGATATTGGCTCGGCGGACGCTCGCTCCGCCTATCAGAATGGCTGCAACTGCGGCAAAGCCCATAAACATGGGGGCCTCATAAAGTTGGATAAACCCAAAGCTTTGTGAGAACACAACAATACCGATAGAACCGATTACTGTCGAGAGGACGGCACCGAGTATACGGTATTTGTTGACATTGATGCCGCTCGCCTCGGCAAACTGGCGGCTGTCGCCCACTGCCTTCATGGCGACGCCAGTCTTGCTGCGCAAGAACAGCCAGATGATGCCGCAGGGGATGAGGAACGCAAGGATAAGGCCCGTCGGGATAACAAACTCCCCAATCCTGATGGCCAAGAAGGTGTCAAGCGTTTTTTCGAAAAAGTCAGCGACGGTGATGGTGACGCGTAGACCTCGCCCGATCGGCCATTTCAGCACAGGGCTGCGATAGGGGAGCAAGATCCAGCCGATGTTCATTAAGGAGACAAAAGAGAACCCGACATAGGTGGCGACCATCATTTCCGAGCCTTTGACTTTGTTGAGTAACCAGCCATAGGCGACACCAACCAAGAGGGCCAACGGTGTGCTGGTAAGTACAGCCACAAAGATGGCGGTGAAACCTGTCAAGTTCCATTCTACTGCTAACAACAATCCAATCAAACCCGCCAAAATGCCAAGCGGCAAGCCAAAATTAGGTCCGATGCCGCTGACTATAGCCGGGAGCATCGCCAAGACGAACAGGCCGTTGATCAAGGTGCGGGTCATTACAGCCATCATTAGAGGCATCAGCGGTATCTGGTACGCAGACGCTAGGACTATGAGTAGCACTAGAAACGCTACGATGATGACGCGCGGCAGGCCAACCTCTTTAATGATGTTTCGTAGTCTATCCATGGGCTAAGCCTCCTTGCCGCGGTATCTGTGATATTCGCCGGCCATCATCAGACCAAAATCTGCATCGCTGGCAGTGGGCTCAAGGACGCCTTCGATTTTACCGCCGCACACAATCGCGATCCTGTCGCAGATAGATCGCAGCTCCGCCAGTTCGCTAGAAGTCATAATAATGGTCATCCCTAGCTCTGTGTTTAGTTTGACTAAGGTATCCATCACCAGTTTTTTCGCTCCAACGTCAATGCCGCGGGTCGGTTCAGATACTAGTAGCACCGTTGGGTTAAGCGCTAGTGCGCGCGCCACGCACACTTTTTGCTGGTTGCCTCCACTCAGGCGTCTAGTCAATTGCGTGGGACCGGTGCAGCGGATGTCTAAAGTCTTGATCATCTGCAGGGCGTGACGACGCACTTCCCCGGAACTTATCTGGCTCATGGGGCCAATCTTCCACAGAAAACGTTCGCGCATCTGCATGGCAGTAAAGGCTATATTCGTTTCAATAGAAGAGTCAAGCAAGAGACCTACGCCGCGCCGGTCTTCACTTACAAAGGCGAGCCCGGCCGCATACGCTGCCCGCGTGTCATTGAGAGAGAGCTTTTTCCCGTTCATACTTACTTCACCGCGCGCGGGGTATAGGCCCATGATGCCGTTGGCGATGCCGATTTTACCTTGTCCGCCTAGTCCACCTATGCCGAGTATTTCGCCTTGGTAGACATCGAGGTCGACATGTCGCACCTCTTCACCCGGCATTAGTACCCTGAGCTGGCGAATAGACATGGCCACTTCTTTGCGGGCTGTGGCGCGATTGCCTTTGTCGACAACATGAATTTCTCTTCCCACCATCAGTTCGGCCAGATTAAAGACATTGGTCTCTTTTGGTGAAAGCGTACGCACAAGTTCACCGTCACGTAAAATCGTGATTTGATCGGCTACGGCCATAGCCTCATCTAACCTGTGGGTAATAAAAAGAATGGCTATGCCGGATTTTGCGATGGTGCGCATGACCTCAAGCAGCTTTGCCGCCTCACTCTCAGTAAGAACGGCAGTCGGTTCATCGAAAACGAGCACTTTGATATTTGTTTTGTCTATTTCCCGTGCTATTTCAACAAACTGCATATAGCCAACCGGTAGACCGGCAACTTTTACCCATTCATCGATTCCCAGCCCCACTGTGTCTAACGCCTTGCGAGCTTCCTTGTTCATGCTTGCCCTGTCAAGGCTCTTAAGGGCAGGGCCACCGACGCGGCTGATGAAATTATGAACCGTGTGCTCGCGATTGATCTTGATGTTCTCGGTGATAGTGAATCCCGGTATGAGCATAAACTCTTGGTGCACCATGCCTATGCCTAAGTGCAGGGCATCAAATGGGTTGGTAACACTGATTGGTTTGCCGTCAATCATCATTTCACCTTCGAAGCCGCCCGTGGAATGAATGACAGACATACCGAACAGAATGTTCATAAGTGTAGACTTGCCAGCCCCGTTCTCGCCCAGCACAGCGTGAATCTCGCCCGGCTTAACTTTTACCGTGACGTTTTTTAGGACCCGGTTTCCGGCGTACTGCTTACTTATGTTGTTTAACTCGAGCACGAAATCAGAAGCGACCATGGTTGCCCCCCTTGCAGAATAAGAGTAGAGGTGCAGGGTGCTGTTGCTACCCTGCACCTCTTAGAAATGAGTGGTTAAGGAATGGTCGTGAAATCTACGTAGTCGGAAAGGAACAAGAAGTAGTGGAAGTAGTTGCCGCGAGCGGTTGTTAAATGGGTGAGGTGCACGGGTCCTCCAGCACGCGCCATCAGGATGCCTTCCAACGTTACCAAGTCTACGCGACCCATAGTCTGGTTGTTAAGAACTGCCATAGCATACTCTACGCCGGCTTCGATATAAAGCATGTTAACGGGTACGGGCCAAGTGGAGACGCGGTGAGCGGCATTGAGTCTGCGGAGCTCGCGCGCGATGGCCGACATAGCAAAGGCTAGGTCGCCTCGGCGGTCAGCAGGGATAGCGATACCCAGTGCGCCGGGAAGAGCATGGTAGGGAGATGGGCAGCACTGTACCGGGAAGATAGCGCCGGTAGCAATTACTTGCCGAATCATGGGTTCCATCATGCCGCAGTTGGTGCCAAAGATAGCAGTTGCGGTGCCAAACTGTGCCACGCGGCGTGGAATGTCTTCCATAATGAACTGCTGCGTACCGGTAACGCCACCTTCACCGGTGGGGTCGGGAGCGTCAGCAAATACGAAGCGCATACCGAGGCGATTGGCTGTTTGCTCCATGAGCTGGCGCCGTTGGAACAACATGGCGTTAGCCATATGGCGAGCGAAGGAGTAGTGGACGAAGGTCCTAGCACCCATGCGGTGGGCTTGCTCAACAATGCAGACGCCGCGGCGGATATCGTTGGTCTGCAGGATTATGTCGGCGCGGCGGGCAATAAGGTCCATGTCCTCGCCGGGGGTGCCAGCGATAATGAGCATGTCAGGGCGCATACGACGCACTTCTTCCATACCTGCCGCAGTACCAACCACTGCTTGCACGACAACGATAGCGCGAACGTCGCGGTCCGCAGCCAGAGCCCTCAGGTTAGAAATGGTAGTTTCTTGTTCTACAGTGAAGCGGGGAGGGAATGTAGTGTGCACAATTCTGTCGCGTCCATACTTGCGCTGCATGCTTTCTGCGGCGCGAAATTCTTCTTCGGTCTGTACGACGGTACCGGTCATAATACCGATCTTAAACCGGCCAGCGGGAGCAGGTCCGCGCACTACAACGATGTTGTGGCGGGCGACCCATTGTACGGTGGCGCCTAGGTTCTCGGAGACAAAGCGCAGTGGCACTAGCGTACGTCCCCTTTGCACAATCGGCGCTACGTCAAGCCGCGTGGCGACGCCGTTGACTGTCGCGTTGTTATTTCCGATTGTTAGCGCGACGGTGGTGGTGTCGCGAGTGCCGGTAGCAGTGCGCGTAGCTTCGTTCCACGCGACGGTCGCCCCTAGCGCTTCAAAGATAGCGCGGAAAGGCACTAACGTGCGGCCGCCCTGGATAACCGGGGCCACGTCGAGATTAAGATACTGGCCGTTGAACATGACGCGAATAGCCGGTTGCTGGGCAGAAGTGAGGGTAATGCCGCCTAAGCTACTTAAGAGTAACAAGGCGATAGAGAAAACGGTAGCAACTCTCTTGATCAACGCGATCTCCTCCTATAATGTTTGGCCCACTCTTTAGCGGTACCTAAAGAATTGTTCTACATCCTATTCCCCAAATCCTTCTGACATCTCTCAGTTGCGTGACATTTTATTAACGAAGCAGTAGGGACGGAGCCTTTTGCTTCACTTGCCGACGCTGGGTCTAGGTCTTACGGCTTCCTGGCTTAACTATGGGAATTCCTTGCTGG
>QLUS01000121.1 GCA_018725535.1 Bacillota bacterium | reverse complement strand
GAAAGGGAACTTGCTAAAATCCATAGCCCAGTGTTACCTATGTGGTCAGCCAGAACACTCGCTTGACAAGTGGGGTTGGACGCGGTAGAATATTAGCTGCAACTAAATACGATAACCTTCGGGGTTGGGTGTAATTCCCTATCGGTGGTAATGCGAAAGCTAGCCCACGCGCCACATGGCAGACTTGGTGCGATTCCAAGGCCGACGGTAAAGTCCGGATGAAAGAAGGTAAGTGTAAGCCATCTTTGGTTTGCTCCTGCCCCGATTGTTTGTCGGGGCAGTTATTTTTAGGAGGAATTCAAGTGACCCAAGACAAGCGTCGCCAAAACCTGCGCAAACTAGTAACCATGGCCATGTTGGCGGGCATGAGCTATCTGCTTATGTTCGTACTCCAGATCCCCCTGATTCCGGCCGCGCCTTTTCTCAAATATGACCCGAGCGACGTCCCGACGCTGATTGGCAGTTTGATGCTCGGACCACTTGCCGGGGGCGTCATTGCTTTAGTAAAAGTTGCGCTTTTCTTTTTGACTAAGGGCACGGGCGGGCCCATTGGCTCTATCCAAAACTTTTTGGCTTCTGCTACATTCGCCCTTGTCACTGGGCTAGTCTACCGCAAACTGCCAAACAAATGGGGCGCGCTTCTAGGCATGATCGCCGGGGGTTTGGTGATGTCGGTTGTTATGTATGCTTCGAACCTGTACTGGGCGCTGGCAGCTTGGGGCGTGCCACAAGCGCAGCACGCCGAACTTCTTTGGACGGCTATTGTGCCTTTTAATGCCGCGCGCGCAGCGCTGAGCACTCTTATTACCTTGCCGCTGTATCTTGCGCTCGCTCCGTTCTTAAAGCGCTTTAGTGTAAACACTTAGCTCTCTCTTGTCTCTTGATTCTTGTTTCTTGCCTCATGAAGCAAAAGGCTCCGTCCCTTTTGCTTCCCTTTTGCTTCCCCAAAAGCAATGGTAAGCAGCAGCCGCATAGTAGCCAGTGGCTTTTTCAAGTCGTCACTCCCGCTCTAGTATAGTCGTAAACCGCCGCTCATAGACTTTAGCGGTGGTGCATGGCAGTATACTACTTGGATAGCGCAAAGAGGTCAAGTGTGCTTGGCTGAAGGCCGCCTTAGTGATATACTGACTTTAATCGAAGGGGAGTAGCCACAACTGGCTGTCCAACATGCTGGATGATAAGTCCTGGCCGCCAGAGTAAGCGTGCTTACTGAGGAGTAAGCGAGCTAACTGGTGAGACCTTCGGTGCTAGAGTAGCGCCGAAGGTCTCTTGTATTTAGCCGGCGCGAGAAAGGGGCATCCACTATGTCTACATTAGTGCTGACTGCAGCGATGGTGTTTCTGGCGGAACTAGGTGACAAAACACAGCTAATTTGCCTAGGGCTGACGGCCAAATTCGGCGCGCCGCGCGTGCTTCTAGGCGCACTCGTCGCTGCCCTCATGAATACTGCGGTGGCGGTGGCCTTAGGTGAGGGCCTAAACCACCTAATGCCCCTATCGCTGTTAGAGCCCCTAGTTGCACTGGGGTTTATCGGTTTTGGACTGTGGTCACTGCGTACACCGTCAGGTGAGGGAGACTGTCCTGATGTCCCTAAGACATCCCACCATCCCCTAGCGGCAATTTGCATGGCTTTCTTCTTAGCGGAACTTGGCGACAAGACACAGTTAGTCACATTAGGCTTGGCCGCAAAGCAGGCTGCGCCGCTGGCCACATGGATAGGGGCAGGACTAGGGCTCTTTGCCGCTCAGGCGCTGGCCATCCTAGCTAGCGCTAAGCTCGCCACATCTATCCCGCCACGCGCACTGAAAATCGGGGCGGCGGCAGTCTTCATGTCTTTTGGGCTGGTGGGACTCCGGCGCTATCTCGTTCTCTCACCCCTTGGCACTTTACCTGCACTTCTCTTATCTCTGCTCCTCTTGGCTACTGCTTGGAGCTGGACCAAACTCCGACAGCCAGCGCGCGCTCGCCGCTACCGCGCCCACGAGTCGCGCCGACATAGGCGATAGCGCAGTTCCACGGCGAAAGGGAGAGGCAAATGCAGGCTATACTCGAAGACATCCTTCGCAGACTTCCATATCCATTCTGCCATGCCAAACTCAAGCAGATTACGCTCGGCGAAAGCGGCTGCTTGGTCTATCGGCTGGATGCTTTTGATGCGACAGCGGTGCTTAAGGTGTCTTCGCGCGCCCTGATGCCGGATTACTTGCGCCTAGGACACCCGCAAAGCGACATTGCGGAGTACATGTTCTACACCCGTCTTCTGCCCCTGCTTAAAACGCCTGCCCCGCAGCTACTCGCTAGCGGGGCGGTTTCCGATGAAGTGAACTATATCTTGCTGGAAGACGTTGCGCATCGCTACGCAATTCCTGCCTTAGATCACCTGTGGACCACCGCCGAAATGCTTGCGGTAGTGGAAGTCTATGCGGCCCTGCACGGGCGGGCACCGCGCGCGCTTGCCGGGTGCGGACCTTTAGGCTGGCTTAAGCAAGACCCGCGCCAAGAATTTGAGGCGGATGAGGCGCATACTCTACTCGGTGCCCTCTACGAAAATGCATGGACGCGCTCAACCGTCGCGCAAATTTATCTCCACCCGCAGCTTGAACACACCCTAAACAGCCTGCCTAGCGCACTCGCGCATCTACCCCTAACACTACTCCACAACGACTTTTACCCGCTGAATATAGGTCTGTCGCGAAGCGCCGAGAGTCAAGGTCAAGCCTTGCTTATGGACTATCAGCTGATAGGCCTTGGGCCAGGCATACTAGACATCCTAAACATCGGCTTTATGCATGAACAGCCCCGCTTTAAGCACCTAGATAAAGAGGCTGTGCTCCGGCACTATTTGTACCACCTAGGCACCCATATCGGAGAAACCATAGAGCTAGCTGAGTTCCGCCACGACTACACATGGGCTACCATGCTCGGATGGGCAGATTATCTACCTCGCTTTGTCCGGGCGATGTATCGCCACAACCAAGGTGTGGAACCTTGGAACGCATGGCTGCAGCAGACACTGATGCGGGCCATGGCCGAATTGGCTCAAGCGCTAAGACAGCTTCGTTCTTAGGCTGTTAGGCTCACTCTTTGCGCAATACGCGCTGCAAATCCGCCCGGCTGAAAATATCCGCCACCGTGCCAGCCATGGCCTTTGCGCCAACAGCAAGCCCGGCGTGCGCCGCAGGTGTAATCGTGGCGTCTGCGAATTCCCGGCTGTGTCCCACTAACTTGCTGTCGGAGATGCGGATGTAGGGGTGAATGGCGGGCACCGCATGGCTGACATTAGCCATGTCGGTAGAACCAGCACCTGCAACTTGCGTCTCTTCTATCTCTTCCCCCAGAGCCTCCATGTTGGCCTTAAAGACAGCACTAAGCACGGAATTGTTCAGCATATTCTTGTAGCGCTTGGCGGTCTGCCTAAACTGCACCTCGGCACCGGTAGCCAGAGCCCCTGCCCGCGCGCAGTTCTTAACCTTCTCTACTACCGTCGCCAGATAGTCGGCCTCATTAGCGCGCACATAAAGCCGGATAACCGCGCGCTCCGGGACAATGTTTGGCGCCACGCCACCCTCGCTGATAATGCCGTGAATGCGCACGTCGCTTAGCACGTGCTGCCTAAGCGCGTTAAACCCATTAAAAGTCTGGATGGCCGCATCTAGAGCGTTGATGCCCTCCTGCGGGGCCCCAGCGGCGTGAGCTGGCTTGCCCCTGAAGACTATCTCTAGCGCCTCGCGGGCACTCGAAGACCCGCCGACTACGTTGCGTGTAGCCGGATGCACCATCAGGGCAGCGTCGACGCCAACAAACGCTCCATGCTCAATTAAGAACACCTTGCCGCCAGCATTATCCACCGCGCCTTCTTCTGCGGGCGCGCCAAACACAATGACTGTGCCGCAGCATTCGCCTAAGCCCTCTTTTAGGCCGATAGCGGCTAGCACAGCCGCGCAACCGATAATGTTGTGACCGCAGCCGTGCCCGATGCCTGGCAAGGCGTCGTACTCGGCCAGCAGGGCAACCGTGGGGCCATCGCCTGTCCTGTAGACAGCCTTAAACGCTGTAGCCAGACCCGCATAAGGCATTTCCACGGCAAAGCCATGCGCGCGGAGTTCACGCGCTAACGTAGCCGCGGCTTGGTGTTCTTGATGCCCAATCTCCGGATGGTGGTACATCCAGTCGCTGATTGCAGTAAAGCGCGAGAGCTTGGCGTCTATGGCCGCGTAGATGGCTTGTTTGGTCATGGTTACCTCCTTGCGCTTAGGGGCTTTCCGCTGTCCGCTTTCCGCTGTCCGCTTTCCGCCGTGGACTCTAGACAACTACCTGCGGCCCTTATCATACGGCTCGCCCAAGCGCCTTAGGTGCTTGGGAGGAGCGCGAGAAGACTACTAAAGCCAATAGGGTGACGATATAGGGGAAGGTCTGCAGCACTATGTCGGGAATGTGGGCTAAATAAGGCAATATGCGCGAGACATTGGCGACGGTGCTGGCTAAGCCAAAAAAGAAGGTCGCACCAAGCAGCCCAAGCGGCTTCCACTGGCCAAAGATCAGCGCAGCCAAAGCCAGAAACCCGAGTCCCCCTGCCGTGCCGCTGTACTCCCCGGCAATAGTTACGAGGAAAATAGCTCCCCCGAGTGAAGCTAATGCCCCGGAAATAACCACGGCAATATAGCGCATGCGGTAGATGTTAATCCCCGCCGCATCCGCCGCATGCGGGTTCTCCCCACACGCGCGCAGCCGCAAGCCAAAGCGAGTCCGGTACAAGAGTACTGTCGATACCGCCAAAATAAC
>QLUS01000120.1 GCA_018725535.1 Bacillota bacterium | reverse complement strand
ACACGGCAGTTAAGCCCTCCTGCGCCGATGGTACTTGGGACGCAAGTCCCCGGGAGAGTAGGACGTCGCCGGAATAATTTTAAAAAGACCTCAAGCGAATGCTTGGGGTCTTTTGCTATATTTTGAGTTGTCGCTAGCCCTTGTGCCGGTGCTACAATTTGCAGGGTACGACGTCGCTTGTTCTCGCACTTTCTGCGGAAAGTGCTGTCACCAGCGCCTTGCCCGCAGGTGGTGACCTTCGGTCAACCTGCTGCGAACACGGCAGTTAAGCCCTCCTGCGCCGATGGTACTTGGGACGCAAGTCCCCGGGAGAGTAGGACGTCGCCGGAATAAACTTAGAAACACCCATGCGTAATGCGTGGGTGTTTCGCATTTTAGGGGCGTGCAGGGGATTTATGCAATGTACTTTTCGTATGCCAAAACCACCGCGGGAATAGCCACAAACTGCAGCAGCAGACCCGGCACGGCAGTGGCCAGCGCAGCCCCGAAGACTACACCCAGTGGTGCCGTGCGCAGGCCGAAAAGTGGAAAGAACGCGAGAGTGACAATGCTATAGGCGAATCTTCCCCCAAACATCGCTACAACGAGGCTAAACATCAGGTTCTGTCGCCAGACCCGATAGAATACTCCCGCCAGCAACCCGAAAATTGCTAGTTCCACGCTCATTTGCACCGCTATGGGTACAGGAGCCAGCGGGGGCATGCCCGTGAGTACGGAGCTAACTAGCGGGGTGAGTGCGCCACTAACGACGCCCGAAAGCGGCCCAAACAACAGCCCGGCCAAAATCGCAGGGATATGCATCGGCAAGAAAACACGCCCGCCACCCGGAATCCCATGAAACGCGAAGGGGAGAATTACTCCGAGCGCAATCATCATCGCTGTCCGAATAAGTATATGAAAGTCAAATCTCATAAGTATAGCTTACTCCTTTTCTCGGTGAGTCTACCAATAGTATAGCACCTTTATCTTGGTTACGCTTTAACAGCATACGCCAAAGAATGGACTTATGCAGATCAAACCTTTAGCATGTAAACCGACACTAATACATGAAGGGCGGTGAGCACGGTGTACAGTGACGAAGAGCTGCTGGCGGCCATTGTTGAAGGCTGCACGAG
The DNA here is from genome assembly GCA_018725535.1 of Bacillota bacterium. Classification (GTDB taxonomy): domain Bacteria; phylum Bacillota; class UBA994; order UBA994; family UBA994; genus UBA994. The sequence goes on along the minus strand of QLUS01000120.1, from coordinate 3,711 downwards.
TAGTTTCACGGAGCTGTACGAGAAATACAAAGTGCGCGTCCACCGCTTTGCCCTAAGTCGGCTGCAGGACGCCGAACTGGCCAGCGACTGCCTGCAGGAAACCTTTCTCACGGTGTGGAAGTCCGCCGCATCCTTTACCGGTGAATCCACCGTATCTACGTGGCCGTTTGGGATTGCCCTTAACAAGATTCGCGAGACAAGGCGAAAACACCGACAAACCGAGTCACTCTATGGCGGTCTGCAGCCCCTCAGCGAAGGAACGTACAGCGAACCTAGCGATGAGCGCCTGACAGTGCTGAGTGCGGTACGCGCCCTGCCGGAGGAACAACAAGAAGTTGTGCTATTGGCCTACTACGCCGGGGTGCCTTACAGAGAGATTGCTAAACTACAGGGTGTTCCCGTCGGCACAGTCAAGAGCCGCATGTTTTTAGCTAAGCGCGGGTTGATGGCAACCTTACAGGAGGGAAAGATATGAGCGTCTGCGAATTGTTGCCTTGGTTTGCGGCTGGCAGTCTCGATGCGGCAGAGCGCTCGGCGGTTGTGCTACACCTAGTAACATGCGCAGAATGCCGACAGGCACTTGCGTTTTGGCAGAGCTTCGTTCCTCAATTGCAGTCGGAAGTCAGCTCCTTGCCCGGCAGCCCGCCGTCACCGCAGAACCCAAGCAATAGCCTAACGCATGAATTGCTCCGCGAGGTGCTGCATCTAGTGCCCATTTCTATTCCCACAATCACCATCTACACCGCCGAAGTCGCGTTCGAGTCGCCCGCAGGTCTTACATCACTCGTAAGGCTATCGGTGCCCACTGTACAAAGTCAATCTATTGCCGACTGGCTATTAGCCGCGGCAGGAAACTAAAAGGAGGGCTGGATAATGTCAAGGGAACACGATGCAGAGAAAGGCAAAAGGGAAATTCCGGTCGAGGAAATCAGCAAGCTGCTTGGCGTAGTCAGCGACAAGGTCCCCCATCTCATTAAGTCCATCAAGGAAGTAGTCTATTCCCCTGAAGCAGGGAAAGGCATGGGACAGGCGGTCGGCAACTTCTACAAAGAGCTCATCACCAGCGGCATCGACACCGAACTAGCATCTAGCCTCACCCGCGACTACCTCTCCACCATGAAGAGTTTCAGCGACAAGCTCGACCAGCGCGGAAGCCTATCCTTTTCGCCACATGTTTTGGCCCACAAAATTCACAAGCACCACAAACACGGCGAAACTTCGGGCCACGACCACGAGGACGAAGAATAGCCTTGGGCGCGCTTGGGTTAGTGCGGCTCGCTGGCAAGGGCCTAGGAGTAGCAGTGAAGGCCGGGGTCCTCGGCCTAAGCCTTAAGGCTTCTCGCCAAGCGGCAGTGCGCGCTTTTGCAGCAGAGCTTAGGGCAGCCAACCTCCCGCCAGCAACCATAACCGAGCTGTGCGACATGTACCCTAATGTCAACTTCGCCTCTTTGCTGCGCCAAAGACCTGCTCAAGAGCAAGGCCTGCCGGAGAACTAGGTGCAGGCGTAACGAACTCCCCCATGCCACGCGCTGAAGTGCGCTGTGGTGTGGGGTATTGTTTGTGTGCATTCTAGGGAAAGCGCATTCCCATAGTTGCTGCTAAGCTTCACGGAGATGGCGAGCGGGACCCTTTAGAGAGGTAAGGCATGCGTAACAGCGTGATTTGGCAAATGGAGGTTAGATCACCCCCGCGCATGCGGGGAGCACACGACCCTAGATAGATAGTGTAGTATAGTGGTACCTAGGGGCCACGGCCACGCCGTGACTAGGCACTAGTATGAAGGGAGGGGATGACTATCTGGGTACTGTTGCTGTTAGTGGTGCTAGTGGTGTTAGTACTTGCTGACCTGGCCCGGCACAAATAACCTAAAAAATAGTAGGAAGAAAAATGGATCACCCCCGCGCATGCGGGGAGCACATTGTTTACCATTGCCCTAAATGTGGTTTTGAGGGATCACCCCCGCGCATGCGGGGAGCACTCGTGTTGCTCCCACCCGACGAGCGTGGGTCTAGGATCACCCCCGCGCATGCGGGGAGCACGGCTTTAGAGAGGTAAGGCATGCGTAACAGCGTGATTTGGCAAATGGAGGTTAGGAATTTTGTCCAAAGTTTTGCATAAGGGATGCTCACCGGATGGCTGTGTGATGAAGATTTGCGAGGCCAATTCTCAGCAAGTGAAGTGAATCGAGATATATTTGTGTTCAATCCCATCAAAACCTTGCCGAACTGGTACTACTGGCGTGACGCCCGCTCAAAGTGGCGAAAATATAGGTGGAGATAATTGTGGGATCAAAGCGACGACTACCTGTGCCACAACTACACCTAGTCCCCGTGTGAGGGGGCTATCTAGCAGGATGTGTGCGGATTCAATGTCGCCGGAGTTTCAATCCACGCCCCCGCGCGGGGGGCGACGTTGTTCTTTAAGAGTGTTTCCAGCTTCTTTGAGGTTTCAATCCACGCCCCCGCGCGGGGGGCGACCCAGCGTGATAAAGCTGGTTTTTTACGTTAAAAGTTTCAATCCACGCCCCCGCGCGGGGGGCGACAAAAACAAGGAGATCAACGGTGAGATTATCCGCGTTTCAATCCACGCCCCCGCGCGGGGGGCGACGCAAGCGGCAGGTTACAGCGATATTTATATCCGCGTTTCAATCCACGCCCCCGCGCGGGGGGCGACTATAAACCGTCATCAATCCTACAAATATGTCACCGGTTTCAATCCACGCCCCCGCGCGGGGGGCGACCAAAACAGCAAGCCTCCCCTAAAGCGGAAAGAGGTAGTTTCAATCCACGCCCCCGCGCGGGGGGCGACGCAACAGAGCATGAGCATACCGGGAGCACGCAAGTTTCAATCCACGCCCCCGCGCGGGGGGCGACATATTACGGCACTGAAAATACTCGAGTATGAGATGTTTCAATCCACGCCCCCGCGCGGGGGGCGACCGCTGTGTCTTGCCTTCGCGTTACCCTGCCCTGCCGTTTCAATCCACGCCCCCGCGCGGGGGGCGACAAAAACAAGGAGATCAACGGTGAGATTATCCGCGTTTCAATCCACGCCCCCGCGCGGGGGGCGACGTGCCGACATTGGCAGGTGCGGCTAAGGCTTGGTGTTTCAATCCACGCCCCCGCGCGGGGGGCGACATACCCCCCTTTGTTTTACCTTTTGTATAGCAACTGTTTCAATCCACGCCCCCGCGCGGGGGGCGACATCAGGCGAGTTAGGTATGCACAAGGGTCTCACAGTTTCAATCCACGCCCCCGCGCGGGGGGCGACGGAGCGAACGAGCATAAGCGGCGCGCGGCGGAGCGTTTCAATCCACGCCCCCGCGCGGGGGGCGACTTAGGGACGAGCTATAGTATATTAGGGTCAGGAGGTTTCAATCCACGCCCCCGCGCGGGGGGCGACGGTTTCGCCTCTCTCCCCTTTACTAGATACTATAGTTTCAATCCACGCCCCCGCGCGGGGGGCGACTGACTTGGTGAACATCGATGATTCATCTATTCGTGTTTCAATCCACGCCCCCGCGCGGGGGGCGACAAACCGTCGCATTTAGCGGCGGCAGAAGAAGAAGGTTTCAATCCACGCCCCCGCGCGGGGGGCGACGCAAATCCGCTATACATACCCTTTTATCTGTCGTGTTTCAATCCACGCCCCCGCGCGGGGGGCGACAAGGTCCTAGCGCATTTTACCTTTCTCCTAATGGAGTTTCAATCC
>QLUS01000012.1 GCA_018725535.1 Bacillota bacterium | reverse complement strand
ACGCTGGCAACATCAAGCATCACGGTCTTAGACAGCAGAAGTGCGTCGCTTGGGCTTGGGCTGGCTGTGGTCGCGGCGGCAGAGGCGCGTAACGCCGGACTAGGTTTGCCGGAAATTATGGCGGCTGCGCAACGCGTCTGTGAGCAGCAGACCCTCCTTATCTCGGTGGATACGCTGGAGTACCTGCGACGTAACGGTCGCATTGGCAAAGCTAGCGCGCTCCTTGGCACATTGCTTAATGTCCACCCGATCCTACGTTTAGTGGACGGAGTAGTAACGCCACATGCAAAAATCAGGGGGAAGATGAGCAAAGTGCTGCAGAGCATGGTTGAGGCGGCAGGCGAGTTTGTTCCCCACGAACGAGAAGTACAAGTAGCGATTGTGCACGGCAATTGTTTGGAGCGCGCTGAAGAACTAAAAGCGTTACTGCAGAAATCGTATCGTGTAAGCAGCGTGCTCACGAATGTTATTGGCCCAGTAATTGGGGCACATGTGGGGCCTGGCTCTATCGGCCTCATCGTAGTACCCAAATAGGGAGGGCGCTATGGAGGACATTTTTACGCGGGTGCGTGCCGTAACAGCGCGAATCCTCCGCATAGACGCTGGCAAGATTGATTTGGATTCACGCTTTCGGGCTGACCTCGGCGCGGATTCCATAAATCTAATTGAGATTGCCATGGCGATGGAGCAGGAGCTAGACATTACGCTCGATGATGATGAGGTTGCCAACATAGTCACCGTGCGAGACGCCGTGCGGCACATCGAGAAACACATTTAAAGGGGGAGCGCTACTATTGAGCAGCATACAGTTGCTTGCCAGGCACCTTGGTTTTTCCCCCGGGGATGAGCAGCTAGTGAAACAAGCCCTGACTCACTCCTCCTACGCTCACGACAACCCAGGGAGTTTGGACAGTGAACGCTTAGAGTTCTTAGGGGACGCTGTATTGTCGCTACTTTGCAGCTCGCATCTCTACAGGAGATTTCCTTCGCTAGCGGAGGGGCAGCTCAGCCGCTTACGGGCAAATCTGGTTTGCGAAGCCGCGCTTACTTCTATTGCGCGCCTGTTTGATCTGCAAACAATCGTATTGCTCGGGCGTAGCGCCATTGGCAGCAACGGTGCCGCGAGGCCAAGGATTCTGGCTGGGTGCACGGAGGCCTTGTTGGGTGCGGCCTATCTTGCCGGCGGGCTTCCCCGTGCGGAGGAGTTGTTTCAGCTGTTTTACGCCGACATGCTCGACAACACCGACGCTAGCAGAGCGGGTGCGGACGCCAAGAGCGCGTTGCAGGAGCTAGCACCTGAGGCTGTGAGCTACACGCTGCTCGGCTACAGCGGTCCCGACCACGACCGCACTTATCGTGTAGAGGTTGCTGTAGCGGGGCGTACAATGGGCATCGGAGAAGGCAGGAGCAAGAAACAGGCCGAGCAGGCGGCGGCGGCAGAAGCGTTGCGAAACCTTCGCGCCTAGCTACATTTGTTTTGCACCACAGAGACACAGAGGTCACAGAGATTAAGATAAGATGCTCCATATAACATGGCTTTCACCTGTTGCCTATGCCGAGGCATAGGTGTTTTATCGCGTGTGGTTTCCTTCGCGCTTTGGTACAATAAGTGCGACAGGCGCGGGAGATACAACGCTGGGGACGGGTACATTTGTTCACTCTTTCTCTGTGTCCTCTGTGCCTCTGGGGTGAAAAGGCACCATGCCCCGCAGTGACATCGCGGTCTCTCTGTGCCTCTGTGGTGAATACATGTAGGAGGGAAAACTCTATGAGGATGAAACGCATTGAGATAAGCGGGTTTAAGTCCTTTGCCGATAGAACTGAGTTTGAGCTCGGCGAAGGACTCACCGCCGTTGTCGGTCCTAACGGGAGCGGCAAAAGCAACCTCGCCGAGGCCGTCAAGTGGGTGCTGGGTGAGCAATCCGCGCGGCTCCTACGCGGCACGCGCATGGACGACGTTATTTTCTGTGGGACTGCCAAGCGCAAAGGCGTGGGACTCGCCGAAGTAACGCTCGTGTTTGATAATAGTGACCAGCGGCTACCCATAGATCTGAGCGAGGTGGCCATCACCCGTCGGGTGTATCGTTCCGGTGATGCCGAGTACTTCATCAACCGCAAGGCCTGTAGGTTGAAGGACATCGCAGAACTGTTTCTTGACACGGGGATTGGCAAGGAGTCCTACTCATTTGTTGGCCAAGGACGCATAGAGGAGATTCTCAGCGCTGACCCGCGCAACCGCCGGGTAATCTTTGAAGAGGCAATTGGTATTTCCCGCTACAAGCTGCGCAAGAAGGAAACAGAGGCACGCCTCGGTGACACAGCGGGAAACTTGCGCCGCATTCAAGACATTGCCTGGGAGCTTGAAACGCAACTAGAGCCGTTAGCAGGTGAGGCGGAGCGAGCAAAGCACTACCTGCAGCTTACTGACACGCGCGACAGCTGCGAGAGAGAGTTGCTATTGTATGAGGTGGGCCCTCGCTGAACGTCAGCATCAAACCCTACATACCCAAGCCCAGCGCGTCAGCGACGAAATTATCCACTGTGAGTCTCGCCTAAACATACACGAAGCGGAGCAAGCCAGCAATTTGCTCGCAGCGAGTGTCGATTTGGCGGCGTTTCGGGAGGGTGAACGGGAGCTTCTGCAGCACACACTGCTACGTGAGCAGCGGAGTGAGCGGTTAAGCGACACGGCGGGAGAGCACGAGCGGGCCACGTCCCGTTTACAGAATGCCGCAGCCGCTCTAGACCGCCTCCTGCGTGAAGAAGCTAGAGTGACGCAAGACTGGTCGCACGCCACAGATGAGTTAGGCTCTTTCGAACTCAGTCTAAGCGAGAAATCAGCCGCGCTTAAAGGATGCCCTGAGCTTGAGGTCGAGAGCTTGTCCCGCGCCGAAGGTGAGCATGCCGCCTATCTGACGTCTCTAGAAGAGCGTATCCATGTGATGCGCGGTGAGCTGGCTGAATGTGAAACAAAAACTCAGGTCTTAGGAGAATCAATTGCCAGAAAGACGGACCAACACTCTACCCTCGCGGGCAGACTAGAGAGCTTGACGGCAGAGCAGCAGCAGAGGGAAAAGAAGCGCCAGGATTTGTCGCTGGGACTTACGCATTCTAAGGCACAGCATGCGGAGACGGCGACTCGCCTCAGGCAGCTAGAAGGGCAGGGGGCCTCGCTCGAACAGCAGCGCCAACGTGCAGAAACCGAAGCGCACGGAGCCCTAACGCGTCTCCGAGCGCTAGAAGCCAGCGAGCGGCAAATGGAAGGGTTAGGCCGCGGGGCACGATTTGTGTTGGGGATGAACATGCGCGGTGTACTTGGCGCGGTTGGCAACCTGATTGCGACGGAGGAACGGTACGAAGTCGCCATCGAGATTGCTTTGGGCGCACAGGTAGGGGATATCGTTACCGATACGGAGTCTACAGCCAAACGGGCTATTGCCGTGCTTAAAGAGAAAACGCAGGGCCGCGCTACTTTTTCCCGCTCGATACTCTTAAACCTCGCGACGTGCGTGATCTCCCTGCGCGCGCATTCGCAGTGACAGGGTGTTTAGGCCGCGCAGCAGACTTGGTGAAATTCCCCGCCGAGCTTGGCCCGGTGGTTAGGCATACGCTAGGCAACGTGCTGATCTGTGATGGGCTTGATTCCGCATCACAAGTAGCGGCGCAGACGGGGTATACATGGCGTATTGTGACGCTCGATGGGGATATCGTCCTCCCCGGAGGGTCGATAACCGGTGGCAGTCGGCCCGAACGGCAGGCATGGCTGTTATCTCGTCGACGCGAGCTTGAGAGCGCTGCGAGCCTTTTAGAGGGAAAACGCTCGCTGGAGAAATCCATTGTCGGAGAGATAGCAGAATTACGAGCTCATATAGAGCAAGCAGTCACGATCGGTCGAAAGTTAGCAGGTGAAGTCGACAGGAAAGATGGCGAACTCAGGCCACTCCTACAGGCAATGCCCGTCTAAGTGAAGAGCAGCGTTTCCTGTCGGACGCCGTTTCGTCTCTAGCCACAGAACTTTCGCAGCTGAAGACAGAGCATTGCGGCGTGGGAACCAAGGTTAATCGCCTGAGGGCACAGAGGGCAGAGTTAGCTGGGTTAAGGGAACAAGCACTGCGCACCGCAGAAGAGCTCTCGCAGCGACAAGCTGCGAATTCCGTGCGCCGTATGGAGTTAGCGGTGGAAGTCGCATGCCTTGAATCGCAAGTAGTGCTGGCAACGCTTCACGTGGCTGAGCGCAGGCAAAGTGTGGCCTCTGCTAGGGAGCGTCGTGAAGAAGGGGAGCGAGAAGCGGGCGAGGCCGAAAGTGCCGTAGCGGATCTAAAGGAGCGCATGGCAACGCTAGAGTCTGAGATAATCACTTTGCTTCGCAAGGTCGACGCCTTTACCGCTCAGGTAGAAGCCAGTCGCTTAAGGCAAGAGCAACAGACCCAGTGCCAGGCAAAGCTGCAGGCGACGTGCATTCAGCTGCAGGGCGAGCTAAACAACGCCAGGCAGAGGCTGCACAATATTGAACTGCGGCGTGAACGTGTCGCAGCTGAGGAAGATTTCCTTAAGGCCAAGCTTAGGCAAAAGTACCCCAGTGCCGAAGGTCAAAGCAGCACGCTCTCTAGCCGGAGCGAGGCGGAGACGCGCATCGCCGAACTAGACACTAAACTCACCGCGCTTGGGCCAGTACGCATCGCGGCGATTGCGGAGAGCGAGCGGCTTAGTGAGCGCATTAGTTTCCTAGCACGGGAGCAGGACGACCTGCGGGAGGCTGAGCAGCACTTGCGGGGGGTTATGGCCGAGTTAGACCAGGTGATGGGTGAAAGGTTCGTGGCTGGGTTTAGCGCCATCCAGAAGGCCTTCAGCGACGTCGCCGCGCGGCTCTGCGGGGGGGGCAACGGCAAGGATATATCTCAGCGAGCCCGAACGGCCACTCGAATCAGGCATAGAAGTGGACGTGCAACCACTGGGTAAGCGCCTGCAGAGCATCACGCTGTTGTCTGGCGGAGAGCGTGCTCTCGTAGCCCTATCGCTGCTCTGTGCTGTGCTCTTGGTTAAGCCTACCCCGTTCTGTGTGCTGGACGAAATTGACGCGCCCCTCGATGAAGCCAATGTGGAAAGGCTGATCGCAGTACTGAGGGAGCTATGCGCTAATACGCAGTTCCTAATCATTACTCATACGCGCGGCACGATGATGGCTGCCGACATGCTGTACGGCGTGACCATGCGGGAAGAGGGAGTATCAAAAGTCCTAACCGTGAAAGTGGCAGAGATAGCCGGAGCATAGGAGGGCGGAAGTCATGGGATTCATGCAGAAACTCGCAGACGGTCTGGCCAAGGCACGCGAGAAGTTCTTGGTCAAACTTGACGCGTTGATTGTTGGACGGAAGATAGACGAGTCCCTTTACGAAGAACTAGAGGAACTCCTGATTCTTAACGATGTAGGGGTAACTGCCAGCGCAAGGCTTCTCAAGCATCTGCGTAAGCTGGTCAGCGAAAGAAAAGTGCAAGAAGGTCACTTTCTTCGTCCCTTGCTGCAAGAGATAGTGTCCGAACGGCTTGGGAAACCCGAGGCGATTGAGTTGCAGCAGGGGAGGCTCAATGTATTCCTAGTGGTGGGTGTCAACGGTGTAGGCAAGACCACTAGCATCGGGAAGTTGGCCCAGTATTACCGCGAACAAGGACTGAAAATTATGTGCGCGGCGGGAGACACTTTTCGCGCTGCGGCGGCACAGCAGTTAGAGATTTGGGCTGAACGGGCCGGCGTGCAAGTTATTGCTCATGCAGCGGGCGGAGACCCCGCTGCGGTTGTTTATGATGCCCTGCATTCAGCGCGAGCCAAGGGTATTGACCTTCTGCTCGTAGACACAGCCGGGCGCCTCCACAATAAGACGAACCTGATGCAGGAACTCGGCAAAGTGCGGCGCATTATTGAACGCGAAGCGCCGGATGCTTTGCGGGAGATTTTGCTGGTCGTCGATGCCTCTACCGGTCAAAACGCCCTGAGCCAAGTCCGGGAGTTCGCAGAGATTGTCCCGCTTACCGGCATCATTTTAACTAAGCTCGACGGCACGGCTAAGGGCGGCATCGTGTTAGCCATCCGCGAGGAGCAGCAGGTGCCCATCAAACTCATCGGGGTAGGGGAAAAGGCAAGCGACTTGCGCCCCTTCGACCCGCAAGAATTCGCCGCCGCCCTCCTGTCAAGTAAAACTCCTTGACAGCCCTTTTCGCGTCTGCTATGCTCAGTGCGGCGTAGCAACAAGGGGGTGTGCGACGTGGACCAGGGTGAAGTGCCCGAGGCGCCGGGGTTTGTGCAGATGGGCTTACTCCTCGACTTTTACGGGGGCTTGCTTACAGAGCGCCAGCTTTTGGCCTGTCGCCTATACTTTGCTGAGAACCTGTCTTTAGGGGAGATCGCATCCGAGCTTGGTATCAGCCGTCAAGCTGTGCATGATACAGTGCGGCGAGCGGAGGCGGCGCTCCTAGGCTATGAAGAAAAGCTTGGGCTTGTCGCTCGCTTCGTAGAAGGAGGTTAGTCATGTTCAAGGCGCTTGGCGAAAGATTGCAGGCCACCTTCAAGAAACTGCGTGGCAAGGGCAAACTTACTGAACAGGACGTGACCGAGGCGCTGCGTGAAGTGCGCATGGCCTTGCTTGAGGCCGACGTTAACTTAAAGGTAGTGCGCGACTTTGTCGCCGCAGTGAAAGAGCGCGCCGTCGGCCAAGCGGTGTTTGAGAGCCTGACGCCCGGGCAACACGTCATCAAGATTGTGCATGAGGAGCTCATTAAGCTGCTCGGCGGCAGTACGAGCCGTATCAACCTTTCCCCTAATCCGCCGTCCGTACTGATGTTAGTTGGCCTACAAGGGTCGGGCAAAACTACCCAGGCAGGTAAACTGGCACGCCTGTTACGCAAGAATGGGCGGCACCCTTTGCTCGTGGCGTGTGATGTCTATAGGCCTGCGGCGATAGATCAACTGGAGACTCTGGGACGACAGCTAGACATACCTGTTTTTTCGATGCGTGAGAGCAAGAACCCGGTGGAAATTGCTCGCGCCGCCAAAGAAAGCGCCATGCGCCAAGGGCGGGACTTAGTTATTATCGACACAGCCGGGCGACTGCATATTGATGAACGGCTGATGCAGGAACTCCAAGATATTTGTGAAGCAGTGCACCCGCATGAGATTCTGCTCGTAGTCGATGCCATGACCGGTCAAGATGCGGTAACGGTGGCAGAGGCGTTTGATAAGGCCATTTCTATTGACGGCATTGTCATGACCAAGTTAGACGGTGACGCGCGTGGCGGAGCGGCGCTTTCGGCCAAGGCTGTGACAGGTAAGCCCATAAAATACATCGGCGTGGGAGAGAGACTAGACGCCCTCGAGGTGTTCCACCCTGACCGCATGGCCTCCCGTATTTTGGGAATGGCTGATGTGCTTTCCCTGATTGAGAGGGCTGAGGAAGCCTTAGATGTCAAGCGCGCGGCAGAGCTTGAGCAGAAGCTGCGCTCCCAGACATTCACGCTGGAAGACTTTTTGACTCAGCTGCAGGAGATACGCAACATGGGACCTTTAGACCAGTTGCTTGGGAGGGTGCCTGGGTTTGCTCAGGCAAAACAGCTGCAGAACATGCAAATTGACGAACGCGAGCTTAAACGCGTCGAGGCCGTGATTTTCTCCATGACTAAGAGAGAACGCCAGCGCCCAGAGATGATTGACGGCAGCAGGCGCAAGCGCATCGCGCTCGGCAGCGGCACCTCAGTGCAAGACGTCAACCGTTTACTCAAACAGTTTGAGCAAACGCGCAAAATGATGAAGACTTTTGCCGATATGGGAAAGCGTGGCGGCAAGAAGGCAAAGTTCCCTTTGGTTTAGGGAAGACTTGAAAAGGGGTGACACTGATGGCAACAAAAATACGACTCAAGCGGATGGGTGCAAAGAAGGCCGCCTTTTATCGGTTAGTTGTCGCGGATTCTCGTTCACCACGGGATGGGCGCAATATCGAAGAGCTCGGCTTCTATAATCCTGTCGCCAACCCCGCCGTAGTCGAGTTAGACCGCGAACGGATAAACTACTGGCTGAAGCAGGGTGTCCAAATGTCGGATACAGTGCGGGGTTTGCTTCACCGCGCTGGCATGTTCGAGAAAGCCTAAGGAGGTGTCCCGCATGCGTGAGTTAGTGCTGTTTATCACCAAATCGCTGGTCGCAGAGCCTGACAAGGTCCAAGTGACAGAAGTGCAGGGGGAAGACGGACTTATTCTCAAAGTATCCGTAGCAAGTGAGGATATCGGCAAAGTGATAGGCAAGCAGGGACGTATTGCCAAAGCTATCCGCACCGTGGTGAAGGCAGCGGGCCCCCTTGACCAACGCATCTGCGTGGAAATAGAATCCTAATGCAAAGCGGCGAACTGGTGAGTGTAGGTGAAGTGGTAGGCGTGCTCGGTCTCGCCGGTGAGCTTAAGGTCAAGCCTTTGTCTGATCACCCGCGCCGCTTTACAGAGATGCCTGGCCAGCGTATGCTGTGGCGCCGTAAGGACGAGTTTCGCCGGGTGAACGTGCGGTCAGTGCAGACCCACGGGCGGTACTACATTTTGGCGCTCGACGACTGCCTGAGCCGTGAGGATGCCGAGAAATTGGTGGGCGGCGAACTGGTGGTTACACAAACTGAGGTGCTGCCTTTGTCCTCGGAGACCTATTACTGCTTTCAAATCGTAGGCCTTGCGGTTTTTAATGAGCACAGGGAAAAACTAGGTTTCGTACGAGAGGTGCTCTCCCTAAAAAGCAACGATGTCTATGTCGTAGAAGGTCCGCGCGGCGACATCCTATTGCCGGCACTGCGGAGCGTAGTCAAGGAAATCGACCTAGTTGAGAAACGCATGACTGTTACGCTGCCGCTAGGGATGGAGGATGACGCGTGAGAGTAGATGTGCTCACTCTATTCCCGGAAATGTTTGTTGGCGTGACTAACTCTAGCATCCTACGCCGTGCACGCGAACAAAAGCTGCTGGAGGTCTGCCTCACGGACATTAGGGACTTTGCCCTGGATAAGCACCGCGTAGTCGATGACTATCCATTTGGCGGCGGCGCGGGCATGGTTATGAAACCTGAGCCTGTGGTCGCAGCGGTAGAGTCGGTGGTTGAGCGGGCAAAAGCGGACGGTTTCGGGGAGAGCAGAGTCATACTAATGAGTCCGCAAGGTACCGTGCTAACGCAAGCTCGGGCTTCTGCATTGTCCAGCCTGCAGCATCTGGTGCTCATCTGTGGGCATTACGAAGGGATCGACCACAGGGTGATGCAGTTAGTCGTACACGAGGAAATTTCTGTCGGCGACTATGTGCTCACGGGTGGCGAACTGCCGGCTATGGTCGTCATGGACTGTGTGGCGAGGCTGCTACCGGGTGTGCTGGGTTGTGCGGAGTCTACAGCGGAGGAATCTTTTGCCTCTGAACCTGTACTGGAGTACCCGCAGTACACGCGCCCGCGGGAATTTCGCGGGTTACCGGTACCCGAAGTGCTACTGTCGGGAAACCATAGAGAGATTGGTAGATGGCGACGCGGCCACTCCCTGCGTAGAACGCTGGAGAAGAGACCGGAATTACCACAGCGTGAACTCAGCAGATACGACCGCGAGTGTCTCGCGCTGGCCAATGGGGATTCACCACATTTTTATAGCCTAAGAAAGGAGGGTTTCTAAGTGGAAGTAATTAAGAGTATTGAAATGATGCAACTGAGAGCCGATATCCCTAACTTTAAGCCTGGGGACGCGGTTCGCGTGCATGTTAAGGTTGTCGAGGGCGCTAGGGAACGTATCCAAGTGTTTGAGGGGACAGTCATTGCTCGCCACGGCGGCAGTGTGCGCGAGACTTTTACCGTGCGCCGCATTTCCTACGGTGTTGGGGTAGAGCGAATTTTCCCTGTACATTCCCCTCGCATTGAGCGCATTGAAGTAATGCGCCGCGGCAGAGTGCGGCGTGCCAAACTGTACTACCTTCGTAGTCTAACAGGTAAAGCAGCGCGCATCCGGGACGCACGCTAACTATGCCAAAGCCGTGGCGTACGGAAGCCCTAGAGTGGGGCAAAGCCTTTGCTCTAGCTATTATCTTAGCGCTTATCATTCGCGTCTTCCTGATCGAAGTGTATATCGTGGACGGCGTGTCCATGCAACCTTCGCTCCACCACGGCGAAAGAGTCTTGGTAAACAAGCTGGTCTATCGCTTTAGCGACCCAGGCTTTTCCGACGTAGTTGTGTTTCGCTACCCCCGCGATCGCGAGCGTGACTTTATCAAGCGCGTCATTGCGGTGGCGGGACAGACAGTGGAGACGCGAGAGAATCATCTCTATGTGGATGGGGTGCGCCTGGCCGAGCCCTATCTTCGCGTTCCAACCCACGGGCCCTTTGGCCCGGTACGGGTGCCGGAAGGTACAGTTTTTGTAATGGGAGATAACCGTAACTTCAGCCTAGACTCGCGTGACCCCGCAGTCGGGTTTATCCCCCTAACAGAGGTTAAAGGCGAAGCTATGCTTATCTTCTGGCCCTTGCCGCAACTACGATTTGTGCCGCACTAGCGCCATGAGCATTCAGTGGTTTCCGGGCCATATGGCCAAGGCTAAGCAGCTTTTGGCGGAGTGCATCCCGCTGGTGGATGTGGTCATTGAGCTCAGGGATGCGCGCATTCCTCTCTCTAGTAGCAATCCTCTGCTTGCGCAGATGTTAGGCGGGAAGCCGAGGGTCATCGCGCTCACTAAGCCGGACTTGGCCGATGAGCGCCGTACTGCTGCTTTCGCCGCGCGCTTTGAGCGTGAGGGCGTGGTATGCGTTGCCGTAAATGCGCGCGACAACAAGGGCACGCGGGAGTTGCTCAACGTGGCTAAGCAGACGGCTGAGCGGACTATTCCTCGCGACCGCGCGTACGGTCGGGCCTTGCGCACCTCGCGCGTGATGGTTGCGGGCATTCCTAACGTCGGCAAATCGAGCCTGATAAATGCGCTTTGCCAACGCAAAGCCGCCCGCACAGGCGCTTTGCCGGGGATAACGCGCGCTAAACAGTGGATTCGTCTCGCCTCGGGGCTGGAGATGCTTGACACGCCCGGCTTACTCTGGCCTCGTCTAGATGACCCGGACATCGCCTTCCGCTTAGCTGTCACAGGGGCAATTGGCGAAGGCGGCTTTGACCGTTTTGAGTTAGTGGAACGCTTGGTGCAGTTCCTTGTGCGCGAGTACCCAGCGGTTTTGGCAGAGAGATACAGCGTAGGTGTGGCATCTGCGGCAGACGCAACGTGCATTCTTACCGCCATCGGCGAGCGTCGTGGGTGCCTCGCCCTTGGAGGACAGGTTGACCTCGCACGCGTTGCGGACTTGGTGTTACTCGAGTTTCGCCTAGGAAAGATGGGGAGATTTACACTCGACAGGGAGTGACAGCGCCATGTTCGAGCTGGAAACCAAGTATTGGGCACAGGGGTTTAAGCGTATCCTCGGCATGGACGAAGTGGGGCGCGGCGCACTAGCTGGGCCGGTTACCGTGGGCGGCGTCATCTGGCGGCAACACGTGACGGGTGAGGGCATTCGCGATTCTAAAGCGCTTAAGCCGCGCGAGCGCGAACGTCTCTCGCGTTACATAAGGGCGGAAGCAGAAGCCTTTGCCGTAGCTAGTCGTGAGCCAGGGTATATCGACGCACACGGCATCGTACAGGCTATACAAAGCTGCCAAGTAGAGATTATCGCAAAACTCAACCCCGACATGCTCTTATTGGACGCATTTTTGCTGCCTGAGGCTCAGTGCTCAGTTCCACAGCAGGCGATAGTTAAAGGGGATCAGCTCTCGGTTTCCATTGCCGCAGCAAGTATTGTCGCCAAAGTGGACCGTGACCGGCTGATGTGCGAGCTGGACGCACAGTTCCCCGGACTGGGGTTAGACTCACACAAAGGCTATGGCACTAGGAGCCACTATGCTGCGTTGGCGCTGCACGGGCCGTGTGACCTGCACCGCAAGAGCTTTCTTGGGAATTGGGAACAATCCCGTGTCTAGCCGTTCGCGCGGCCAGCGGGGCGAGGAACTGGCGGCTCAGTATTTGATTTCAGAGGGATACACCATTGTGCGGCGCAATTACCGTGGAGAACGCGGCGAAATCGACCTTATCGCTTTTCGCCATGGCGTACTGCTCTTTGCGGAAGTTAAATACCGCCAAGACCTGACGCAAGGGCACCCGGCGGAGGCTGTAACGTCGCGCAAACTAGCTCGCCTGCGCAGAACTGTGGTTGAGTATCTCGCGAGCGGCGAGGGCCCGCCCTTTACCGCACTCAAGTTTAACGCTATCTGCATTATCGAGTTGCCCGGACAGGCACCACAGCTAGAGCTGTTTGAAGATATCCTCGGCCCCTAATGAGAACTCCTAGCTTCGGCAGGAGTTCTTGTGCTTTGTATCGAACGTTTGTTCATACAAGAAGCAAGGGGCAAGAAGCTTACTGCTTACGGCGTACGGCTTACAGCGGAGAGCGGAAAGCGGAAAGCGAGGCGACTCTATGCTGGCAAAAGTTTTGGGTTCCACAGTCTATGGTCTTGAAGCCTACCTAGTAGATGTCGAAGTGGACGTATCCCTAGGGCTTCCCGCCTTCGATATTGTAGGTTTGCCGGATACGGCTGTGCGCGAGGCGCGCGAGCGTGTGCGCGCGGCAGTGAAGAACTGCGGGTTTGAGATGCCGCCACGCCGCATCACCGTCAATCTCGCGCCCGCTGATTTGCGCAAAGAAGGCTCAGGCTTTGACTTGCCGATCGCCGTGGGGCTCTTGGTCGCCACAGGGCAACTTAATGTGTCAGCGATAGCGGGCAGGGTATTTGCGGGAGAGCTTTCACTTGACGGTGCTCTGCGCCCCATTCCAGGCGCGCTGCCCATGGCCCTCGTGGCTAAACATGCGGGTCACGCGTTTGTAGTGCCGGCAGACAATGTGCGGGAAACTATGTTGGTCAGCGGGCTCCCCGTACTCGCAGCGAGCAATCTGTCCGAACTCCTCGACATACTGCGTGGACTTTGCCCGAGCTTAACCCTTCCCGAACAGACTCTGTCTACCGCGGTGGCAACCTGTGACTTCAGAGACATTGCAGGGCAGGAGCAGGCCAAACGCGCGCTGGAGATTGCTGCGGCAGGCGGCCACAACGTGCTCTTGGTAGGTCCGCCGGGCTCAGGGAAAACGTTGTTGGCGCGCCACTTGCCATCTATTCTGCCGCCCATGCAGCCGGAAGAGGCGCTCGAAGTGACGAAAATCTACAGCGTGGCGGGTCTCTTGGCCGACCGCGGGGCTTTAGTTGCGGAGCGGCCTTTTCGTGCGCCACATCACTCCATATCTTATGGGGGACTAATTGGCGGCGGTAAGATCCCACAGCCCGGCGAAGTGAGCCTTGCCCATCACGGGGTCGTTTTTCTTGACGAGCTACCGGAATTCAGCAAGCGCGTGCTCGAGCAGCTGCGTCAACCCCTAGAGGACGGCAGTGTGACTATTGCGCGTGTTAGCGCCACGCTCACTTATCCCTCCCAATTTATGTTGGTGGCGGCCATGAACCCTTGCCCTTGCGGCTTTTTGGGCGATAAGCTCAAAGCCTGTACTTGTTCTTTCGGGGATATTGCGCGCTACCAAGGCAAAATCTCTGGCCCCTTGCTTGACCGCATTGATATGCAGCTGTCGGTCCCGCGCCTAGAGTACCACGAACTGACGGAGCGCGCTCAAGGCGAGTCCTCGGTAAGTATCCGCTCGCGCGTAGAGGTGGCGCGCAAAAGGCAGGAGGCAAGGCTCAAACCGCTAGGCATTTTCTGTAACGCGCGCCTACAACACAAACATTTGCGCAAGCTGCCTGTCGCTCCTGCCGCAGAGAAACTCTTAAAGGCGGCTTACCACAAACTCGCGCTATCCGCGCGTGCGCACGACCGCATTTTGAAAGTGGCCTGCACCATCGCCGACTTGGCGGGAAGCGATGCGATAGGGGAGGCACACATTGCGGAGGCCATTAGCTTAAGAACGAGTGCGGGGCTAGCTTAGCGGGCGAGAGACCAAACCGAGACTCAGAATTTTTGTGAGGTGATTACATGTCGGTCCTACAACACATTAAACACTTGGCAGCAGATATAGGCCCGCGCGGTTCCTGCACTAAGGAGGAGCGAGCGGCTGCACGCTATTGTCAGAACATCCTAACCGAGCTTGGGTACGAGACACATCTGCAGCCCTTTCGCGCTCTGACCACGTTTTCGTGGCTGCACACGTGTTTCTTCTGGTGGCCCTTTGTGTCTTGGTTGATGGCTAGTCCTTGGTTAAGCTTGCTTGGAACGGTGCTGTTCTTCCTTGACCTTAACACCATTCCCGTTCTAAGCCGCCTCTTTCCTACCGGACACAGCCAGAATGTTATTGCTAGGAACCCAGTCGGACAAGGAACGAAGGTTGTCTTAGTCGCGCACCTTGACAGCAGCAAAGCCGGGCTTAACTTTAGCCCGGCCTTAGTCAAAGGATTCAGGACGTCTTTCCTGCTGACGGCTTGGTCCTTTATCGCCTCACCCATCCTGCTTGGCGTAGGACATTGGCAGGGAGGCTTATGGCGCATTATAGCGCTTGTACCCGCTCTCTATTTGGCGTTTGCGTCGTTGACACTAATTCACCGCGAGTTCTGGAACAAGTACACACCGGGCGCTAACGACAACGCGTCGGGTGTGGCGGCAGTGCTTAAAGCAGCTACACGCCTGAAAGACTATGCTGGGGCAGAGCTTACCGTGCTCCTAACCGGCGCGGAGGAAGCGGGTACATATGGTTCAGCGCGCTTTATCGAGCAGTGCGGTAAGAACTATCGCGACGCCTTCTTTATTAATCTCGACAATATCGGCCAAGGCAGACTGCACTATATGCGCGGAGAGGGAATGTTTCCGGTCTTTAGGGCCACACCCGCTCTGCTGGCGGCGTGTGACAGGGTGGCCGCGCGCCGCAGTGACCTAGGCGTTACCCCCGGCGTCTACACCTTGCTCTCAACCGATGCCATGCCGGCCCTTGTGCGCGGGTACCAGGCGATAAGCTTTCTCGCCTTGTCTCCCGAAGGATTGCTGCCTAACTGGCATTGGCCTACAGATACGGTCGACAACGTGGACATGGCGCTTGTGGAGACCGCCGCGGAGTTTGTGGTGGAGTTAGTGCACGACTTGTCGGAGAGTCGACGGGAAACTGCCCTCTAGACCCTAAATCTGCGCGCCGCCTGATCGAGCCCTTTGCCCAGTTCCGCTAGCTGCGCACTCGCTGCTGCAGTCTCCTCGGAACTGGCCGCTACTTCCTCCGTAATGGCACCTAAGTTCTGCATGGAGGCCGAAACCTCATTGGCACTGGCGGCCTACTCTTCACCCGCCGCCGAGATGCCTTCAATCATTAGCGCAATCTCGTTTACCTTAGCCACGATGTTAGCGAGAGCTTCACGCGCCCCGCGCGCCCCCGCCGTTCCTTGGGCGCTCACTTTCACAGCGGTGTCGATTTGCTCCTGGATGGAGCGAATCAGCCGCGAAATTTCCTGTGTAGACTGGCGGCTTTGTTCGGCTAAACTGCGCACAGCATCCGCCACCACCGCAAACCCGCGCCCGTGCTCACCCGCGCGCGCAGCCTCAATCGCCGCGTTAAGTGCTAAGAGATTCGTCTGGTCGGCAATCGACTCAATCGTGTCGACGATGCCACCAATTTGTTGTGAAACTTTCACTAGGCCGGTCACGTTTTCTTGCACCGTGTTAAGGGAAGCGATGGCGTTACCAATACGCGTCGCACCATCTGCTGCGGCTTGCTGCGCTACTTCACTGGCGGCGGAGGCCTGTTGCGCGTTCGCGGCAATCTCTTCCGTGGCGGCGGCGAGCTGCTCAAGCGCTTTTGTCACTTCCTGTGTGATATTGGCCTGGCTGTTGTTGCCGGCCGCCACCTCCGCTATGCTACCGCTAATCAGGCCAGCGCGTTCTGCCACTTCCTGCGCGGAGGTCTGTGCCCCCTTAATCAGCTCGCCTAGGCTCTTAACCATGGTGGCAAAAGCGCGGCTTAGATCCCCGATCTCGTCGCGGTCGGCCACTGCGGTGTAGTTAAGCGCCAAGTCTCCGCCCGCAACTAACTGGGTAGCACCCGATAAAGGCTTAATGCGGTTAGCGAAGTTTACTGCAGATATCCAACCACAGCGGCCGATAGAGCAAGCCCCAACATGCCTAAAACGAGGCTGGTCGTCGCGTCTGTATACACCTCAGCGTAGAACTCCGCACGGTCCTTTTTCGTGACCACTACCATGTCAACTGTCGGCAGGTACACCATCGCTCCGTACACATCCTGCCCCCGATAGTCCCTGTAGCGACCGAAAAAGTGAAAGCTAGCGCCGGGCTTAAACATCTCTAACGCTTGGGGGCAGGCCTTTTCCGTCAAAACCGCTGCGGTTAAGAATCGCGACGCCGTAATAAAGTATCCCTCTCGGTTAACCATGTATGTTTCCCCTGTCTGCCCAAAGGTGGCGAACTGCAGCAAGCGGTCAACGCTCATATCAATGCCGATGGCGACGACTCCAACTATAGCACCGCGCGCGTTGCTTACCGGGGACGCCCCGATAAGCAACGTCTTGCCATCCACTTTAGAGGCTACAATTTGCACGGCTGTTAGGCCGCGTAGCGCAGTCTGCAAATACGTGTAATTCGCGAGTTCGAGGGTAGTGCGGCTCGTATTTACGGCACTCCGACCGGTACTGTCGGCAAATAGCACCAACCCTGCCGCCGTGATGGCCGATTGAGTTGAATCCATGAGATTTTGCAGCGCGGCGGTGTTGCCCACGCGTGGGGAGGTAGCGCGCGCTAGGAGTTCGGCTTGGTCTTGCAGCGAGTCAATGCGGCTTTGAAGAGCTGCTGTTCTGTCGCCGCTTGACGTTGTCAACAACGACTCGGCTTGCGCTTCGACGCTGGCAACGCGAGTTCTAATCGTCCAACCCGTAATTAGTACGATAGGGATTAAAGTAACGATGAGCATGCGCAGGGTCAATTTAGCGCGCAGTGATTTAAGCATAAAGTCCCATTCCTCCGTCTCAGTACCTGTCCTCTTTTCCAGTCAAGACTATCTTGCCGGGCAACTGATGTCAATGCATTTCGCCGCGATTAGGTTTGCACGCAAATTAAAGGTGTTCTGCGGCTTGCCGAGGATAAAAAGATGTATATGTCCGCATGACACAGCAAAGGGAGGACGCACTATGGTCAACAGGCTGCAACTTGTTATTTTTTCGCTGGGGGACGAGCAGTACGGGATTGACACTGCTCAGGTTAAGGAAATAACGCGCATGGAGGCGATTACGCCCATTGCGCGCTGTCCGCAATTCATCGAAGGGGTGCTAAACTTGCGCGGACAGATTTTGCCCGTGGTATGTTTGCACAAGCGCTTTGCGCTACCAGCTCGCACCGACACCCAGAGAACGCGCATCGTTATCGTCGATTCTGAGGGACTGAAAGTAGGGCTGATTGTCGACGCGGTGAGCGAAGTCAGCGATATAGCAGGGGCTCTAGTCACGCCCGCACCTGCTCTTGCGTCCGCTTCTTTTGTCACAGGGGTGATGCACCACGGCGATGCTTTGATTTCCCTGCTTGACCCCGTAAGACTATTCTCCGCCGAACCGCAGTTGGGGGTGAGCGTTCTTGGTTAACAACAATTACCTGCGCCTGTTTCTTGATGAAGCCGAAGAGATTGTAGATCGCCTAGCGCTAAACTTGGTGTCATTCGAGAAGCATCCCTCTGACACGGGCCTTATTAACGAGGTGTTTCGCGACGCGCATACGATCAAAGGCTCCGCGGCAGCGATGGGTTTTACCCAGATGGCTAGCGTTGCTCACCAAATGGAAAACGTCTTAACTCTGCTTCGCCAAGGTCAGGTTACGCCCGAACCGGCGCTGTTTTCTGCGCTGCTGTCAGGGCTTGATGCTTTACGCCAGATTAAGCATGATGTGTATGCTGCGGGCAAAGAGAGTACATATGACCTTGCAGCGGTTGTTGCCGCGCTGGCTGGCTTTTCGCAGGCTCTCGTAGAGACGGCCACTGCCTGTGACATAGCGCCATCAGCAGCCTCGGCTACTCACCGCGTGGAAATTACCTTACGCACTGCCACCGTAATGAAGGGTGTGCGCGCGTTTATTCTGCTTAAGCGCCTGCGTGAGCTAGGGGAGATTGTGCGCTGCGAACCTAAAGAACAAGACCTCACAGAGGAGCGGTTTGAGCAGAGCTTTGTTGTAGAGATGCATGCTGAGCAGAACGCAGCCGCATTGAGTGAAGCCGTTGGTCAAGACGGTGATGTGGAAGATGTCCGGGTGACAGGTCTTGCTGCGCCTACTAGCAAACTCAGGACTAATCTAGAAAAGCAGGCGCCGGAGCGCGCGGACACCAAGCAGCACTCCGTGCGCGTAGATGTTAACAAGCTCGAAAAACTAATGAATCTGGTAGGCGAACTGGTGATTGAGCGCAATCGCTTGGCTAACGTAGTTGGCAACCTAGAGCGCGCGAGCAAGGACAACCAGCAAGTGCAGACTCTGCTTGGCGTGTCAGGGCAGCTTGGACGCATCACGAGCGAGTTGCAGCAAGAGATTATGAAGGCGCGCATGATCCCCATCGCACAGCTGTTTAGCACCTTCCCGCGCCTAGTGCGCGACCTCGCGCAGAACCGCTCCGAGCAAGTGGAACTTGAGCTGCTTGGCACAGAAACGGAGCTTGACCGCACCATTGTGGAAGAAGTGCGCGATCCGTTAATTCATATTGTGCGTAACGCCATTGATCACGGCCTTGAAGGCAAAGAGGAGCGACAAATACTCAACAAGCCTCCCGTTGGACGCGTGGTGCTCGCCGCCTCACACGAGGAAACAAACGTCGTTATCTCTATAGGGGGTATCCGCTTAGCTCCTCTCCCTCTAAGAGTAATTCCGGCCACGCCTAAAAGACAGGGGCTTCTTGGATGATTAACAAGAATCCCCTGTCTTTGTGTCAACGATGTTACGACTGAAGAGGCAAGGCAGATTCAATACCAACAGATTCTTCGGAAAACCTTAAAATTTTTGTATCGCGAAAAAGCTCAGGTGCCGCTTTTTAACTGAGCCGACTATTTTTAGAACAAAGAGGAGCTAAGCGGATACCCCCTTATCTCTATTAAGGACGACGGGCGCGGCATCGACAGGGAAGCCGTAAGCCGCAAGGCACTAAGTTTAGGGTTGGTTACGGAAGAAGAGCTGCGCGGGTACAGCGAACAGGAAGTCTTTGGGTTGATCTTCGCTCCCGGACTCAGCACAGTCCGCGAAGTCAGCGATGTGTCGGGGCGAGGCGTAGGCATGGACATCGTGCGCACTCAACTTGAAAAGCTCGGCGGTAGCATTGAGATAACAAGTGAGCTTAATGTGGGAACCGAATTCGTTATCCGCCTGCCGCTGACACTTGCCATCATTCGAGCTCTTCTAGTGAGCGTACAGGGGCGCTCCTTTGCTTTACCGATTGCCGCAGTCAGCGAAACGCGTAAGCTCGACCCTAAGGAAGTGCGCGTGGTACAGCAGCGGGACTGCTTAGTCATCCGCGAGCAGATTGTTCCGCTCGTTTCGCTTGCATCGGCGCTAGCACTGCCTAGCGCGGGCTCGACCCCAGAACATTTGGTCATCGTTTTTGGCGCTTCGTCTAAAGTAGCACTGATGGTCGACCGATTACTAGGTGAGCAAGAAGTCGTCATCAAACCTCTAGGCCCATTTTTCACCGCCAATCGGGAGCTAGCCGGGGCCACGGTGCTTGGCGATGGCAGCGTTGTGCCGATTTTAGACGTGAAAGGGCTGTTAGGCCTTTTGAGACAACAATGATTGTTTTGCCTAAACTGCGCGTACTCGTAGTTGACGACTCTGCCTTTATCCGCCAGCTACTGGTAAACATCATCAATGCGGCGGATGATATGGAGGTTGTGGCTACAGCGGCAGACGGCAGCGAGGCCGTGCGTAAAGCGCGTGAGCTTAAGCCCGATGTCATCACCATGGACGTAGCTATGCCGCAAATGAGTGGCCTAACCGCGCTCAAAGAGATTATGGCCGAACGTCCAACTCCCATCATCATGGTGAGTAGCCTAACGGTTGAGGGTGCCAATGAAACGCTGCAGGCATTAGAGAATGGGGCCATCGACGTGGTCGCTAAACCTAAGGGCACCCTAGGCATGCGGGAGCTAGCGGACGTGTTGCCGCAAAAACTCCGCGCTGCAGCGAGCAGCGGCTTAACGAGACAGCGCACTCCTAGCGAACGGCGCTATCACTCCAGCCGCCCATGGAATTACGAGCTAGTGGTGATGGGGTGCTCTACTGGTGGCCCTGCCGCACTGCACAAGATTATACCTGCACTCCCTGCGGATTTCCCCGCGCCTGTAGTCGTAGCGCAGCACATACCGATTGGCTTTACAGGCCCTATGGCGCAAAGACTTGATCAACAGAGTCAAGTTCAGGTGGTGGAGGCTACACATCAGCAATCGCTGCGGGCGGGCTGCGTGTACATAGCGCCCTCAGGCAGCCACACGGCCATAAAGCGCGAAAAAGATCGTGCCGCGATTTCAATTCTACCGCCTGAGCATAGCACCTCACCCTTGCGCCCTAGCGTCAATGTCCTTTTTTTCAGTGCGTTGCCGTTTGCGCCGCGCGTCTTGGCTATTGTGCTTACGGGTATGGGGCAGGACGGGCTGGAGGGGGCGAAGGAACTACATCGGGCCGGTGCGGAAATTGTGGCGGAGTCAGAGGAAACTTGCGTTGTGTACGGCATGCCACGCGTAGTCGTGGAAGCGGGGTTGACGGAGCGTGCTTTGAGCCTTGGCGAGATTGTCGCGTTTCTCGCCTCACCAGTAAACAGATAGGGGATGCAAGCATGAAGATTGATGTAAACCGCACTTCACTTAGCCGACCACTAGACGCGGTGAAGGAGCCTAAACGAGCGGCAGTGCCGGCCAACCCAGCAGGGAATGACGCCATCGTTATCTCTGCCGCCGCCAAGATGCTGCGCGAGGCCATGACTATCGACGAGCCTTTTGACGCGGCGAAAGTCGCGAAATTAAGGGCGAAACTGGCGGAGGGTAGTTACGCCGTGGATACGGGGAAGCTTGCGGCGCGGCTTGCGGCTGAACTCATGCTGCTTACACGGGAGTCAAAGTGATGGACTCGCTAGGTAGGCTCAGTGAGAACCTACGGGCTCAGCAGGAGTGTATGCTGGTAGATGATCTAGAGAAATTATCCGAACTCGTGCGTGAGCAGGAAGTGCTCTGGACAGAATGCGAAGCATATCTCGCTGCAACGCGGCGTGAGGGCGATGTGGCGGATAAGCTGGCAGAGCTCAGGTCCTTGGTAGAAACAAATCAGCTTTTAGCGCAACAGAGTTTGGTTTATGCGCGTAAAGTGCTGAGTGTTTTGGTGGAAGAAGACGGCTATACAGATTCCGGACAAAAAAAAGTGCGCCCCGGAAAAAACGTAGATATACGGGCGTAGGAGGTGTCACATGCCATCGACATTCTTTGCCTTTAACATCGCGCGGCGCGGCATCAGTGCTCATAAGGCCGCGTTAGATGTCACGTCACACAACATAGCCAATGCCTCAACCCCTGGGTTTTCGCGGCAACAGGCAGTCTTTAGTACGACTAGCCCCTTTCCCATTGCTGCCATTAACCGGCCTGCCCAAGCAGGCCAAATCGGCACGGGCGTTACCATTAGCGAGATTCGCCGCATGCGGGACAGCTTCTTGGATTACCAGATTCGGCCGCAGCTCAGCAAGCTTGGCGAATGGGACGAGCGCTATGCGGCTCTGAGCCACGTCGAGAAGATACTGATGGAGCCGACCGAATCGGGCCTAAGCCGGGTATTCTCACGCTTCTGGAACGCTTGGCAGGAACTAAGCAAGCATCCAACCAGCGGTGCGACGCGTGCAGGAGTCGTGGAGACAAGTGTGACTCTCGCCAATTTGCTTAATGTGGTTGCTGAGCAAACAGAGGTTTCCTTGAGCGACCTTAACACCAAGGTGCGTATGTCGGTAAACGACGTCAACTCTATTGCCGGGCAAATTGCGGCGCTCAATCGGCAGATAATCACCCATGTCGCTGCTGGGCTTAGCCCCAATGACTTAGCAGACCGCCGCGACGCGCTGCTTGATGACCTCGCGCGCACCATTGGCTTTACACAGCTCACGCAAACTAACGGCTCAATTGACGTCGTAATCGGTGGGCGGCACTTAGTGCAGGGTACGCTGGCTAGCGAGCTCGCTGTCGATGCGGGCGGTCAGGTCATATGGCATGGCTCGACCACTGCCAGCATTACCCAAGGGCAGCTCGCCGGTTTGTCCGAAGCCAAGCGTTGGCTGCGGGACGAGTTCTATGCGCGCGTCAACACATTGAGCGTAAATCTGCGTGACTTGGTGAACACAGCTCATGCCGCAGGGCAGTCATTGACTACGCCTCCGTCACCGCTGGGAGCCGACTTTTTTGTCATCCCCCCCGGCTCTGTTGGGCGAGAAGCCAGATTCATTAGGGTAAATCCTGACATAGTGGCGAACCATGCGCTCGTTCGCGCGCGAGCAATCGGTGCTGGCCACGCAGATGGCAGCAACGCGCTGGCTGTATCGCGGCAACGTCATGCCACCTCGCTGCCCGGTGGCACTAATCTGGAAGGGTACTACAATTCACTCGTTATTGCCCTAGGCGTAGAAACGCAGCAGTCCTCGCGTATGTTCATTAATCAGGATGCACTGGTTAACCAGCTCCACAATCGGCGTCAAGAGGCGATGGGGGTTTCGATCGACGAGGAAATGGCCGCTATGATTCAATTTCAACATGGCTACGCAGCAGCCGCGAGGCTGCTCACTACGCTAGACGAAACGCTCGAAGTAATAATTAACCTTGGGAGGTAGGGTGCATGCGCATATCTAATGCCACTTTGCAGAACAACGTGATGCGCAACTTACAGCTGAGCCTGCGTGAACTGGAGCGGACGCAACGCCAAATGGCGTCCGGCCGCGCCATTAGCCAACCATCAGACAATCCGGTGGGGATTGCAAAGCTTCTGGGCGTAAACTCCGTTCTGGAGGAGAGCGCGCAGTTTCAGGCCAACGTGCGCGATGGGCTAGGGTGGCTTAGCCTGACTGACACGATGTTAGGCACAGTCGGCGAAGCATTCCACCGCGCGCGCGAACTCGCGTTAGCAGGGGCAAACGGCACGATGCCGGATAACGCACGCAGATACAACGCGCGCGAAGTAGACCAGTTGATCCGCCACGTCGTAGCTTTATCCAACACATCGCTAGACGGCACGCGCTACCTCTTCGGCGGTACGCATCACGGCGCTGCCCCCTTTACTATGGCTGAGGGTGCAAATGGGCTGGTCGCTTCGGTTACCCCTGCGGCCGTTGGCGCGGGGCAGGGAGCTGTGAACTACGAAATAATCCGCAGCATTGGTATGCAGATAAACACCGAAGGACACGCGCTTTTTGTCACTGGCGGCTTGTTTGCTTCGCTCTTGGCGGTCCGCGACGGCTTGCTTGGCACAGGTAACCTGCAAACAGCCATCGGGGAGCTGGAGACGGCCTTTAACCGCTTGCTGGATGAGAGGGCAGTTGTCGGCGCGCGCCACAACAGGCTGCAGATGACCGAGCAGCGCTACGAGGAGCAACACGTCACGCTCACAGCGCTTAAGTCGCAGATTGAAGACGTGGATATGGCGGAAGCCATCATGAAGTTTAACACACGTGAACACGTGTATCAGGCGGCTTTAGCGGCAAGCGCGCGCGTTTTGCAGCCGACGCTCCTAGATTATCTCAGGTAGAGGTGAGCGACATGTTAGTTAATAGTTCAAGGTTAGGTGAGGTTACGGTGCAACCGGATGACCTCATTTCTTTTCCGTCTGGGTTTATTGGGCTGCCGGAGTGGCAGAGCGCCGTACTTGTCCCGTTCTCCTCGGAAGTACCGCTCCTCACATGGCTCCAGTTTACCCACGCTGCCGATGCCGCATTTTTGCTGCTTGATGTCGCGGAATTTGCTCCCGACTACGATGTGCCCCTCGCGCAGCAAGCGGCGGAGTTAAGTGAAACCTCCCGCGTGTTTACGATTGTCTCCGTGCCGGGCGGTGACTTCTCGCTCGCCACAACGAACCTGCTTGCCCCTGTGGTTATTGAGTCAGACGCAGTAGGTTCGGCCTTAGGCAAACAGGTAGTTCTCCACGACACTAGCTATCCCTTGCGCCATCCCCTCTTTAGGAGTGATGACTAATGCTTGTCCTAGCGCGCAAAGTGGGGGAGAAGGTGCGGATTGGCAACGACATTGAGCTTACCGTAATCGAGATTCGCGGCGAAGCTGTGCGCTTAGGCATTACCGCGCCGCGCGGTGTTGCTATCTATCGGCAAGAGCTGCTTAATGCAGTGCGGGAGGAAAATATGTCGGCCGCGGGGGTGAAGGTGGGGGAGGCTATCCGCTTTCCGCTGACGAGCAAGTAAAAATCAAAAAACAAAAATCAAATAGGACAGCCGAACGGAAAATGCTTTAACCATACTTAGATCAAGCTTGGCATTCGATCCAACGCTTGAAGAGTTGACCACCATCACGGCTCGAAAAGCTGACAACTATTACGGCCGCGATGATCGACCTAGTCGACGAAGGACTAAGCAACGAGGAAGCACTAC
>QLUS01000119.1 GCA_018725535.1 Bacillota bacterium | reverse complement strand
AGGATCCCACCAAAGATCGGTCCAAGACCCGCGACGTTTAAGAACTGGATAAGGAAGGCGCGCTTCCAATCAAGGGGGACAAAGTCGACGCCGTCGCGCATGGTCGTGGCGGGCGTTTCGCGGTTCTCGTCGATGCCAAAAACTTTTTCTACGAAAGCGCTGTAAACAACATAACCGCCGATAAGCAATGCTACTGCTACTAGAAATGTAAGCACTATTACCCCTCCCCTATTAAGATACTTAAATATTATGCTTATTTTTCACAGACGTGCATAGTTTGCGTCTAAGCGGTCAAAAAACAGGCCTGAATGGCCTGTTTTCGCCTGTCAAAAACAAATCACATCCCCACGCGTAGCTTAAACTCTTTGACCTGCTTGCGACTTACGGGCACCTCTGCTAGGAAACCATCTAGCTTAAGTACGTAGCCGCCGCTAAACCAGGGTGATACTTCCTTGATCTTGTCCAAGTTAACGAGGTAACCGCGGTGACAACGGAAAAAGTTATGGGTGGTAAATTTCTCCTCGAGCTCCTGCAGGGAAAGGTCGCTTTTGTAGACCGCCTGTTTAGCTCCAATCATAATATCGCGTCCATCGGCAAAGGCTAGGGAAATGTCCTCGAAGGGCAAAATGTAGACCTTCTCCTCCCGTCGCACTGCCAACCTGTCTTTGGCTGAGCGGGGAGCTTGCACCTTCCCCTTGTCTAAAGCCACCCGCGCCTTATGCGCAGCCTTCAGCACGCGCGATTCGTGGTAGGGCTTAAGGATATAATCCAAGGCGTTAACCTCAAATGCGGCAATCGCATAGCTGTCGTAAGCCGTAGTAAACACCACGTACGGCTTGTCCGGTAGCTGGGCTATTTCCTTTGCCAGTTCCAGACCATTGGCCCCCGGCAACTTAATATCGAGAAAGACAAGCTGAGGACACAATGCGAGGATGGCGGCCAGTCCCTCGTCCGCCGTCTCCGCCTCCCCCACTACCTCCAGCCACTCCAACTGCCGCAAGAGAAAAGACAGCTCTTGGCGCGCTGGCTGCTCGTCGTCAATGATCACGGCGCGAACAGTCACCTAAGCCACCTCGCGGCGTGGAATACGCACCTGACACGTCGTCCCTTGACCGGGCACTGACTGGATATCTAACCCAAATTGCGGGCCATAGAGACTGCGCAGCCGTTGATTGACGTTACTTAGTCCGATGCCATTGCCACTAGTTACTGCGTTGTTGACGTCAAAGCCAACTCCGGAGTCCTGGATAGTGACGGTATGACAGGTAACGCTGCTCTCTGCGGCAATATGCAGCACGCCGCCACGCGGGTGAGGCTGAATGCCGTGCCTGACGGCATTTTCAACCAGCGGCTGCAGGATAAACGGCGGCAGCAAGAAGTCCTCCGATTTTAGGTCGTACTCCACCTGCAGTTTACTGCTGAAACGCGCTTTTTCAATTTCCAGATAGGCTTCGACGTGTTCAAGTTCTTTGCTGAGAGTGACCATATCGGGGTGATGCACGAAGTTTTGCCGCAACAAATCGGCCAAATTAAGCAGCAGCCGCCGCGCCGTCTCCGGCTGTGTGCGGCAAAAGGACACTACGGTGTTTAAGGCATTAAACAAGAAATGTGGGTTTATTTGCGCCTGCAGGGCCCTAAGCTCTGCGCTGGCCAACAACTTCTC
Source organism: Bacillota bacterium (assembly GCA_018725535.1). Classification (GTDB taxonomy): domain Bacteria; phylum Bacillota; class UBA994; order UBA994; family UBA994; genus UBA994. The sequence continues at coordinate 3,224 of QLUS01000119.1, read as the reverse complement.
CTGCATATCTTTCTCCGCTAACTCGAGCTGTGTAGAGAACAGGCTGCCTAGCCCCTCGGCTAGCTGGCGCTCCACGGGAGTAATCCCTTGGCTCCTAGTGCGGTACAACTTCAGGGAACCGACTACAGCTCCCTTAAGCGTCAGCGGCACAATAATCGCCGACTGCAGTGGACAACCCGGATGCAGGCAGCCAATCTCTTGTGCCACCTGCGCTTCCTGTTGCCGACCGGTAGCAAGCACCAGCTCGGTCAAATGCGTCTGAATGGCTTCGCCCACCTGGTGATGATCCGCTCCCGCACCAAAATGCGCAAGCACCTCACGTCCTGCGGTGATGGCCACGGCATCGACCTCAGTTTCAGCAAAAATAATCTTACACGCCTCGGCGGCGGTGGCGCGACTGAGTCCGCGCCGCAGAATCGGCAGCGTCTTGTTGGCAATTTTTAGTGCCAACTCGGATTGATATGCCGCCTCTCGCTCACGATCACGGTAAATCGTCTCCTGCAAGAGCACAAACAGCGCTACCCCGACAGCGTTCATAAAAATCATGGGCAGACCTATTTTTTCTACTAAGGAAACAGCGGCAGTGAAAGGTCGCGCCAAAGCTAGGATAATTAACATCTGCAGAGATTCGCCCAGCACCGTCGCCCAGAACCCCACCACCGCGCGATGCTTTGCCCTGATAAAATAGCGGTGCGCAAGCGCGCCGACCACGCCTTTAACCACCGTAGCCAGTCCACAGGCAAAAGCAGTGAAGCCCCCGATGTCAATGGCGTAGCGGTGCAGTCCGGCGATGACGCCAGCACCAATGCCTGCGGCAGGACCTGCCCAAAGACCGGCCGCCACTACCGCGACGGCGCGCGAATTGGCAATCGCCCCGTCGACTGGGAAGCCATGGTAGGTTCCCAATATGCCAAACAACCCAAAGACGACGGACAACAAAACCGTGCCGCGCCACGTCTGCTTGTCGCCGTACACGGCGCGACGAAAAGGCTTGGTATTGGACAGCAAAAAGGCGATAACAAACATGAGCGACAAGCTGTTGACAAGTCCAAGCATAATCTTAACGTGGATGTCTGACACTGAGTTCGCCTCCCGCTTTCCGCTTTCCGTTTTCCGTTTTCCGCTTTCCGTTTTCCGCTTTCCGCTTTCCGCTTTCCGCTTTCCGCTTTCCGCTTTCCGCTTTCCGCCGTAAGCTTATTATACATTAACTGCGGGCTACCGTAGTAGTGGACATGCAGGGTTTGTCGTAGTGCTAGCGAAAGAGTGAATGGTTTGCACTTGATACTACAAGCGGAAAGCGGACAGCGGATAGCCACTCCATAGTGCATGATTCACGAGTCCTATCCCGATAAGGAGGTAAAAGCATGCATGAGAGAGCGCTTCTCACCGGTAATCAGGCATTGCGCGTGGATTCTTTGAAGCCGGCGGGGTGGTTGCAGCCAGCTACCCCGGCTCGCCGACGGTAGAAATCATGGAAAGCCTAAAAGACTACAAGGACATACACGCACATTGGGCCATGAACGAGAAGGTGGCCTTAGAAATAGCTATCGGCGGTAGTTTTGCCGGGGCTAAATCGCTGGTGTCGATGAAACATGTGGGGGTCAATATTGCGGCCGACCCTCTTATGACCTTCACGCAGATTCGCACGCACGGCGGCTTTGTACTCGTGGTAGGCGATGACCCAGGTCTTTCTAGCTCGCAAAATGAGCAGGACAGCAGGTTCTTTGCCAAATTTGCGCATTGTGCGCTGCTTGAACCGAGCACCCCGCAGGAGGCAAAAGACTATGTGGGGCTAGGTCTCGCCCTTAGTGAGGAATACGGCATGCCGGTGATCGTCAGGCTAACCAGCACGCTCTGCCACAGCCGCGGGGCAGTGCTGCTCGGAGAACGCACACCGCCGTCTATAGCAGGCTTCACGCCGGACCAAGCCAGGTACTGCATGCTGCCGCCACACGCTAATGCGCAGCAGCACTTTATGCAGGAACGGATTGCCAAGCTCGCTGCGGCTACTGACTCCTTGGCTTTGAATACCTATGAGGATACCGGCCGCCGCGACGTGTTCTTGGTCACGAGCGGGTTGCCTTATCAGTTCCTAGCTGAGCTAGGGCTTGGGTACTCAGTCTTTAAGCTCGGGCTGTGTTACCCGCTGCCTATAGATAAAATCAAAGCGATAGCCGCTGAGTACGCGCGCGTCATTGTCATTGAGGAGTTAATGCCCTTTATTGAGGAGCAGCTTAGAGCTGCAGGCATAGACGCTCTAGGCAAGCAGTTTTTCCCCTTTACCGGCGCACTCACCACAGACGGCATCCGAGCCGGGTTAGTGCGAGCCGATATTGTTCCCCAATTCACTCTAGGGGCAGTGACGCCACCGCCGGCGATACCTCGCACCCCCATGCTGTGTTCTGGATGCCCTCACCGCCCTGTTTTTCACATACTGCAGAAGGCCAAGGCTACGGTAATTGGCGACATCGGATGCTACTCACTTGGTATCCTTGAACCCTTTGAGGTATTAAAAACTAATGTCAGCATGGGAGCCTCCCTAGGTATTATTCAAGGCATGTCCATGGCGCATCGCACAGCCGACAAGGCCCGAGCTTTCGTCGCTGTTATCGGCGACGGCACCTTCTTTCACTCCGGTCTATCCGGCTTCGCTAATATCACAGAGACCAAAGGGAACATTACCATTATCGTGCTTGACAACCGTACCACGGCCATGACGGGAGGTCAGCCCACCCCGACTACTGGCAATTTGGGTCAGGCGACGCACTCTATCGACATCATTGAGGTATTAAAGTCATTCGGCATTCAAGACGTCACCGTGGCTGATCAGTTTGACTACACCAGTACAAAAACACTTATTCAGGGCGCAATGAAACGCGACGGCCTCTCCGTAGTGGTGGTTACGCGTCCGTGTGCTCTTAACTTTGACGTTAGACAGCCTCATTTCTATGTAGACAGGGACATCTGTATTAGCTGCCGCGCGTGCATTGGGGTAAACTGCCCGCCTATCTCAATGAAGGTGTACGAAAATCAGACCAAGAAGAACTCCTACATTGACCCTAACATGTGCGTAGGCTGCTCGGTATGTTCGCAGGTCTGCCCTGTCAAAGCAATTAAGAGATTAGGTGCTCCAGAGGAGGCGAAACAATGATGACCAACATTCTCATCGCCGGCGTGGGCGGACAAGGACTCGTGCTGGCGACTCGCATAGTCGGCGGGGTTGC
>QLUS01000118.1 GCA_018725535.1 Bacillota bacterium | reverse complement strand
GTTGCCCGAAGCAGTGTCCCAGCGCAAGTTCCGCTTGCTCAGCTGAGACTCCCGCCGCTGTTTCCAATATGCGTCGCGCGCGCAGATTGAGCTTTGAGTTATGCGAACTTGCGCCCGCCATAAGATGCGAGTAGGTGCGTCCGAGCTTGATCATGGCTGTAGTGGAAATCATGTTAAGAATCATCTTTTGCGCAGAGGCGTTCTTGAGTCTGGTGGAACCCGCCACCACCTCAGGCCCAACGTCCACACATATGGCGATATCGACGGACCGAGAAAGTGTCCCCGGTGCACCGACGATGGCTACGGTCTTGGCACCGCGGGCACGCGCTGCCGACAATACACCCGCGACATACGGGGTTCTGCCTGACGCTGCTATGCCGATGACTGTGTCTGCGGGGTGCATGTTTTGCGCGTGTGCATCGCGCTGTCCGGCCTCTTGGTCGTCTTCCGCGCTCTCATTGGCTTCCAGCATGGTGGCAACGCCGCCAGAGATAAGCGCAATTACGCGCTTGCCGATCTCGCCAAAAGTAGGCACAAGCTCGGCGGCATCGAGCACCGCTTGTCTGCCGCTACTGCCAGAGCCCGCATAAAACACCCTTCCGCCTATAGACAGGGAGTCGACAAAGGCTTGTGTTGCTTGTCCTATGGCAGGGAGAACCGCGCCTACGGCGGCAGGCACCCGATAATCCTCGTCGTTCATTGTCGCTAACACTTTGGCTACCGACCACTGGTCGATGCCAGCAGTGCGCGGGTTAGCCAGCTCGGTGCGTTGTGTTCCGTCATCTAGAACATCCTCCTTCCCTTTGCCGCTTGCTGTAGTCAAGGCGCGCGGATGCTGGCCGCTCCTTCACACGGTAACACAGGCTTCGGTCCGAGTCCCGCCGCCGTCTACCCCGGCAAAAAAGAGACGCTTTCTCACTTGATCACCTCATACATAAACCTGTAGCGATCCGCACGATAAAGCGACTTTACATATTCGATCGGCTCGTCTCCTTGGCCGTAAGTTGTGCGCTCACGTGCTAAGAGCGGAGCACCACTTGGGATGCCGAGCAACTCTGCTTCGCGGCCGCTGGCGGCGCGTGCTTCGAGAGTCTCCGACGCGCGCGTAAACTCTATGCCGTAGTGTAGACGTAGCGTATCGTACAAAGAAGCAAGGGCTAAGTCAACGCGCAGAGCCAGAAAGCCTGGGAATCGACGGCATGGCAGGTGGGCGACCTCAAACGCCATCGGTTTATCATCAGCTAAGCGCAACCTCTCAATGACAATTACGTCCTCATGGGCCCCAAGTCCAAGCAACAGGCTGACTTTCTTTTCGACGGGTTGAACAGCAAGCGAGAGGACTCGTGTCGAGGGCTTAAGCCCCCGCTTGTGCATGTCCTCAGTGAAGCTGGTGAGCTTAGTCAGACCGTGCTCGAGTTTGGGCGGGGCCACAAAGGTGCCGAGCCCCCGCTTGCGAGTTAATACGCCCTCGTTAACCAGTGCCGTAATCGCTTGTCGTACGGTCAGCCTGTTGACCTGGGTTTGGGCGGCAATTTCACGCTCTGAAGGCAACCTGTCCCCACAGCCGAGAAAGCCCGCATCGATGAGACTCTTAATCTTGGCTTGCAACTGATAGTAAAGCGGCAGCGGCGAATCAGCTTGAAGTATCAGTTGTGCGCAGAAGTCGCCTGTCATCATTGCCCCTCCCAGCTTCAGAATGCTATACTGGTATAGACCTCTATGCCAGTATTCGTTGTGTCGGCTACAGTTCCTGCTGCAATAGTGCTAAAGTTAGTAGAGTTTTCGCTTAGGCCAAAGGAGACATGCCATGAAAGCGATCGTCAATGCAAACCTAGTCGTCGACCAAGCAGTCTTAGAAGGCAAAGTGTTAGTCTTTGACGCACAAATACGCGCCATATGCGATGCCGACGAAATTTCGCTCTCAGCAGTGGACGAGGTCATTGACGGCGCCGGGTGCTTTGTGGCCCCCGGGTTTATCGATGTCCATGTGCACGGTTTTGGGGGAGCCCAAGTACTCGACGTTGACTCGGCAGGGCTAGCTACCATGAGTCGCCTATTGCCTAGCACCGGTGTGACAGCGTTTTTGGCCACCACTATGGCCGAGTCTATGCCGCGGCTGACAGGGGTTCTCGCCAACATTAGAGCAGCCATGACACAAGGCGGGGGTGCCTCGGTGCTAGGCTGCCATCTGGAGGGCCCTTTTATTAACGAGCAAGTCAAAGGCGCGCACGAAGCCCAGTTTATTGCCCCATTTTCGTCGGACATCCTAGCCAACCACGCAGACGTAATCAGGCTTGTCACGGTCGCCCCAGAACTTGCGGGTGGGGCAGACTTCATTAAACAATGCCGTCAACTTGGCATCCAAGTTTCTGTCGGCCATACAGCCGCGACATTCGAGCAAGGGATGGCCGCAGTTGAAAGTGGGGCGAGCCTATTTACGCACGTCTTTAACGCTATGCCCCCACTGCACCACCGCCAACCGGGTGCCCTAGGTGCCGCTCTAGACAGCGATGCTTACTGCGAGCTTATCGCCGACAACGTCCATGTTCATCCCGCCATACAAAGGCTGCTGCTGCGGGCTAAAGGCGTGGAGAGAATCATCTTGATTACTGACAGCACCATGGCAGGCCTGCCGGACGGGACATATCAGCTGAACGGGCAGACGGTCACGGTGCAGGATAACGCTGTACGACTCTCCTCGGGCCGCCTTGCCGGCAGTGCACTGACACTAAATATGGCGGTGAGAAACTTTATGGCGAACACCGGGCTCGAACTTCCGTACGCCTTGCGCACGGTTACGGCAAACCCAGCGCAGCTGCTCGGCCTTGCTCATCGAAAAGGCCAGCTCGCCGTGAGCCTAGACGCTGATCTAGTCATTCTTGACGGGCAGTTAGACGTCCGCCGCACTTTCGTCCGGGGCGAGTGCATGTACAGGGAGTGAGACAATGCGCATCACAACAGTGTCTTCAGCCAATGAAGTGGGAGTGTTGGCGGCGCAGATAGTCGCTGCGGACATACACAGAAAGCCAGACTGCGTACTTGGCTTGGCTACGGGGGAGACGCCACAGGCGATGTATAGAGAACTTGTGCGTTTGCACCGTGAGGCAGGGCTGAGTTTTCAGCGAGTGACCGCCTTTGCGCTTGACGAGTATATCGGTCTGGCGCCCGACAATCCGAACAGCTACAGCCACTATTTGCACACGCATCTATTCCGGCACGTTAATTTGCCCGCTTCAAACATATGCCTAATCGACGGCTTAGCCCGGGACGTTGCGCTTGAGTGCGATAGGTACGAGCAGCAAATCGCCGAAGCGGGCGGCATAGACCTGCAGGTGCTCGGTATCGGGCAGAATGGACATATAGGATTTAACGAGCCTGCCATGAGCTTTGCGCGTGGCGTACACCTAGTAGAACTCGACGCAGTAACGCGTGCTGATAACGCCCGTTTTTTCGCACACCTCACAGAAGTGCCGCGTTACGCCATTAGCTTAGGCATCAAGAATATACTTGCCGCTAAGAAGATTCTGCTTTTGGCGAGCGGCCAGAGCAAATGCGCGCCCGTATACCAAGCTATCCGCGGCGCAGTCACCCCGCGTGTTCCCGCCTCTGTCTTGCAGGACCATCCTGACGTGATGCTGATACTAGACCAAGACGCAGCCGATCTGCTTTGAACCATAGCCGCCATCTCGCTGCAGGAGACCGACGCACAATGTAGAACTTAATTCCAAGACAAAAATCGACAGGAGGGCGCGTCTTGAAACAAGATCGTGATGCGGTAGCCCGTTTCCGTGCATCGAGGCCGCTTCGTTAGCATACACACCGACGTGACGGACTGGAAGCGCGCGGATGCGTCCTTGCGAGAGGCCAACAGAATTTTGCATGCGCTCAACACCTACAGCCTAGAGCAAGCGGACTGTCGCACCTCCCGCGAACTCATAGAAAGGAGGTTCAAAATGAAGATCCTTGTCACCGGCGGGTTAGGGTACATAGGTTCGCACACTTGCGTCGAGCTCGCAAAGAACGGTCACACCATTGTAATTGCCGACAACTTATCTAACAGCAAGATCGAAACACTAGACCGCTTAGCCGAGATAGCCAGCGCACGCATGCCGTTTTACAAAGTAGACGTGACAGATTCCTGCGCGACCGAGGAAATTTTCGCAGCGCACGCACTTGATGGCGTGGTGCACTTTGCCGGGCTCAAAGCGGTGGGGGAGTCCGTCGAGCAGCCGCTTGCCTATTACTATAACAACGTGCTTGGCACAATAACGATTGCCAAGCTCTGTCTTAAGTATGGGGTGAACAAGTTTGTGTTCTCTTCTTCAGCCACAGTGTACGGCGACCAAGCTTCGCCGCTTTACGAAGACATGGAATTAGGGCAGACCACGAATCCCTACGGCGAAACAAAGGCCATGAGTGAGCGCATATTAACTGACACCGCCAAGGTTAACCCTCAGTTTGCGGTTAGCCTGCTTAGGTACTTTAACCCCGTGGGGGCACACGAAAGCGGCCTGATTGGCGAAGACCCAAACGGTATTCCCAATAACCTGATGCCTTATGTTACGCGCGTCGCCAAAGGCTTACTGCCCTGCTTGCGCGTGTTTGGCAACGATTATGACACCCCTGACGGCACCGGTGTGCGCGACTATATCCACGTTGTCGACCTCGCTGAAGGGCATGTGGCCGCGCTTGAGAAACTCCTGCCAGGCGTCAGTATCTTTAACCTCGGCACCGGCAAAGGTACATCCGTGCTTGAGCTTGTACACGCCTTTACAGCAGAAAACGGCGTCGCTGTGCCCTACGAAATCGCCCCACGGCGCGCTGGCGATGTGGCCACCTGCTTTGCAGATGCCTCCCGCGCCGCGCGCATGCTCAACTGGCGCGCAAAGCGCGACCTGCGTGAAATGGTCAGAGATGCGTGGCGTTTTGAGAAACAT
>QLUS01000117.1 GCA_018725535.1 Bacillota bacterium | reverse complement strand
AGCGGGAAGCGGAAAGCGGGAAGCGGACTGCGGATAGCCCCTTCCCCAGTTCCTGATTCACGTTTCACGATGCATGATTACGTCACGCGCTCCCCCAAGCGCCAGACGCGCGGATGTAGTATACTACCCTTATGAACACGCAAGGGAGCAGTGATGCTTGTGCCGCGGTTATTCTTGATTGATGGACACGCCCTAGCTTTCAGGGCGTTTTATGCTTTGGAGGCGGCTCTCGCCACAAAGGACGGCAGACCAACTAACGCTGTATATGGGTGTGCCTTAATGCTCAACAAGCTTATCGAGCAGCACAAACCGGGTTACATTCTGGCGTCCTTCGACCGGGGCAGGCCCACTATTAGATTGGAGAGATACCCCGAGTATAAGGCTCAGCGCGAGCGCATGCCGGATGAACTAAGGCTGCAGATAGATTACATTAAAGAATTGCTCCAGGCGAGCGGCATCAGCATCTTTGAGGTTGATGGGCACGAAGCGGATGACGTAATTGGCACATTGACGCGGCACGCCGAGGAAGCCGGCATTGACAGTGTCATTGTGACCAGCGACCGCGACAGCCTGCAACTCGTTAGCCCGCAAACAAAGGTCATGCTCATGCGCAAAGGGGTCACGGAAACAGAGCTCGTGGGTGAGGTTGATGTCTTTGCCAAGTATGGGCTGAGGCCCAAACAGCTTATCGACCTAAAGGCTTTTATGGGGGATACGTCCGACAACATCAAGGGTGTTAAAGGGGTGGGAGAAAAGACCGCCCTCGCCCTCATTGGCGAGTTTGGCAGTGTAGAGGGTGTGTACACACGCCTTGACGCTATCACGCGGCCTAAACTCAAGGAAATGCTAGTAGCAGGCAGAGAAGACGCTTTCCTCAGCAAATTTCTTGCGACCATTGTACGGGATGTAAAGCTTGGTTTTGACCTGTCGCAATTTAGGCTGCGGATAGAAGACAAACCGCGATTAGCTAGGCTCTATCGCGACTTAGAGCTGCACAGCTTGCTGCGCAAACTAGAAAGCGAGGCCACCCGTCTAGGGACACACGCGCAAGAAGCCCCGCTTCCATATGTAAGCGCACCTCTGGAGAAAGGCAACCGAGTGGGGCTAAGGCTAAGCGAGGGCGAGGGAATGTTGCTCACCGATGCCCGTGGCGTCAGACGTATCGTTGCGAGTGATCCTGAGCAGCTAGGGGAACTGAGGACCATCCTGCAGGATGACGCAGCCACCAAAGTAGTATGCGAATATAAGGCGGCGGAACGTGCGCTTGGAGCGCTCGGCTTGAGCCTTGGTGCCAACGTGTTTGACATTGAACTCGCAGCTTATCTCTTGGACCCAAGCCAAGCAACCTATACTTGCTCGGAGCTGGCGCAGCAGTACCTCGGCCAGAGCGTTTCAAGTGGAGAGGGCGAAGCTGGGGTTTTGCTTGAACTAAGCCAAAGACTTACGCACGAGTTAGAAGAAAGGAACCTGAACTCCCTTTACTACGACGTGGAGTTACCTTTAGCCCGCGTGCTACTGGCGATGGAACGCACCGGGGTTGCTGTTGACCTTGGCGTGCTGCAGGACATGGAGAGGCACACTAGCTCGCGTATACAGGGCCTTATTGAACAGATTTACTTACTTGCGGGGCAGGAGTTTAACATCAGCTCCCCCAAACAACTAGGTGTAATCTTGTTCAAGAAGCTAGGCTTACCGACGGGGAAGAAGACCAAGACCGGTTACTCCACCGATGCCGAAGCCTTGGAAGGCCTAGCCGACCAGCACGAAATAGTGCAGAAGATCCTTGAGTACAGGACCTTGTCTAAGCTTAAGTCCACATATTTAGAGGGGCTACGCAACGCTGCCGATACCAAAGGATTAGTGCACACAACTTACAATCAGACCGTTACCGCGACGGGACGCCTAAGCAGTACCGAGCCAAACTTGCAGAACATCCCCATTAGGGTAGCTGAGGGGCGAATGATTAGACGAGCCTTTTGCCCGGCACTTGGGTTTACGCACATTCTCGCCGCCGACTACTCGCAGATAGAACTGCGCATTCTCGCACACCTGTCAAGCGACCCAATTCTAACCGCCGCTTTCTCCGCTGGGGAGGACATCCACACGCGCACCGCAGCCGAGGTATTCGGGGTTAGTGTAGAATCTGTGACGCGCGAAATGCGCGACCGCGCGAAGGCCGTGAATTTTGGCATCGTCTATGGCATCAGCGACTACGGCCTAGCGCGCGACATTAAAGTGCCTCGCGCTGTGGCGAGGGACTATATAGACAACTATTTTCGCCGCTATGCTGGCGTTAAGGAGTTTATCGACAGCACCATTGCGCAAGCTAAGCGCGACGGGTTTGTTCTGACCTTGCTGCACAGGCGACGCTACTTGCCTGAGATTAACAGCAGCAATGCTACGAGGCGTGCTTTTGCAGAGCGCACCGCCATGAATACGCCGATTCAGGGGGCAGCCGCCGACCTCATCAAACTTGCCATGGTCAGGATTCACGCGGAGTTAGAGCGTGCTAAGTTTAAGTCGCGCATGATTTTGCAGGTGCACGACGAACTGATCTTTGAGACGACCACCGAGGAACTTCGCCCGCTGGCCTTAATGGCTCAAGGCATAATGGAAAACGCTCTCCACCTGACCGTGCCGCTAGTTGTTGACATTAAGGTGGGCAGCAACTGGTACAATGTAGAGAAGGTAGAGAGCGACTGGGGAGGACTTCCGCATGCCTGAACTGCCCGAGGTCGAAACCATCCGTCATAGCTTGCTGCCTTTACTCAAAGGGCAACGGGTAGTAAAGAGCGAAGTCCATTTGCCAAAGCTGCTGCAGAACGTGACTGCGGATGAGTTTTCTAGACTTATAGCTAACCGTGTGATGCAAGATATTGGGCGGCGGGGCAAGTACCTTTTGTTTAAGCTTTCTGGTGAGTATACGCTCATCATTCACCTGCGCATGACGGGGCAACTGCGCTTTGCTGCGGCCGACCTGCCGCGTCTGCCCCACACGCATATTGTGCTTAAGCTGGCAAGCGGGAGCGAGTTGCGCTACACTGATACTAGGCAGTTTGGCTATTGGTTTATCGCCGAGGATCACGAGATTATCCGCGCGGCCCGCATGGAACACCTAGGCGTGGAGCCGCTGTCCCCGGAGTTTACCGTAGCAGTGTTGGCATCACTCCTTACGGGGAAGCGCGGCACGATTAAATCTTTGCTGCTTAACCAGCACGTAGTTGCCGGGATTGGCAATATCTACGCCGACGAAGCATTGTTCTTGGCAGGCCTGAGGCCGGACCGCGTTGCGGGTGGGCTAGCTTTAGACGAAGTTACGCGACTCTACGGCGCGGTAACCGCTGTGCTCGAGCAAGGCGTCAAGTTGCGGGGTACGACATTTAGCGATTATCTGGACGGCTTAGGGCAGCAGGGCGGGTTTCAGCATCAACTGAAAGCCTATGGGCGGGCAGGGGAAGCCTGCTTTAATTGTGGCGGAGCAATTATGCGCCTTGTCTTGGCTGGCCGGGGAACACATTTTTGCCCGCAGTGCCAAAGTTAAAGCGCGCGGGGAGAGGATTTTGTGTTGCGCATAGGTATTACCGGCGGCCTTAGCACCGGGAAGTCCACCGTAACCGCGATGTTGTCAGAGCTCGGTGTGCCGACGATCAGCGCTGATGCAGTCGGTCACAGGCTCTTAGCGGCTGGGTCTAAGTGTTACCCAGAGATTGTAGCGGCGTTTGGTACTGGGATTTTGTCTAGCGACGGGAGCATAGACCGCGCTTTACTAGGTGCAGTGGTTTTTGCGGACATGCGTAAACGTCTGCTTCTTGAGTCGTTGTTGCATCCAGCCATCTGGGGCGACATCGAAGCATGGTGTCGCGAACACGAAGAGCGGGGAGCGTGCCTTGTGGCGATTGAAGTCCCCTTGCTGTTTGAAGCTAAACTCGAGCACGCCGTAGACGAGATTTGGCTAGTGACGTGCAAACCCTCCACGCAATTGGCTCGGGCTATGGTGCGCAGTTTGACGCGGGACGAGGCGCTTGCTCGCATTAGTGCCCAAATGTCGCTAGAGGATAAAGCACGGCGCGCCCACCGCATTATTAATACCGATTGCAGCCTACAGAACACACACACACAAGTCAGCGAGGCGTTAGCGAGCGTATGCGGTCACAGAGCACTAGATTAAACGTCTACTGGAACTTACTTATCTATGTAGTGATCATTGTCATTTTGCTGGCGGTGTTAGGCCCGCCGCTGTGGCGCATAGTCTACCCTTGGCCCTATCGCGAGGTCATAGAGCGTTACGCAGAGGCCAATGGACTTGACCCATACTTAGTAGCCGCCGTTATTCGGGTGGAGAGCAGCTTCCGCACTCATGCCACTTCGCCCAAAGGCGCGCGGGGGCTAATGCAGATAATGCCTGCAACCGGGGAATGGATAGCTAGTGAAGTGCACCTAGCGGACTTCCATGTAGACAGGCTGTTTGAAGTCGAGTTAAATATTAAGATGGGAACGTGGTATCTGCGCCACCTTACAGAGCAGTTTGGGCGCGACGTAGAAGTCGCCTTAGCGGCGTACAACGGCGGGCGCGGTAATGTAAAAAACTGGCTAGAACAAGGCATTTGGAGCGGTCACTTGAGCGACATTGAACAGGTCCCTTTTCGCGAAACACGGAATTACGTAACGCGCGTGCTCAGAACGTATGCGATTTATAGGGAGCTGTATTGAGACTGGCTGTCCGTTTTCCGCTTGACACCGCACCTTAATCCGAGTAAGATAAAAAACGACGCCGAAGTGGTGGAACTGGCAGACGCGCTGCGTTCAGGGCGCAGTGAGTGTAAGCTCGTGTGGGTTCAAATCCCACCTTCGGCACCAAAGCAAATGTCCGAGTGGCGGAACTGGCAGACGCGTACGTTTGAGGGGCGTATGGGCAACCGTGTGGGTTCAAGTCCCACCTCGGACACCAAGAAAAAACAACGAAGCAAAAGGGACG
>QLUS01000116.1 GCA_018725535.1 Bacillota bacterium | reverse complement strand
CTCTGCATCAGTGTGAGCGACGACAAGACGAACGGGGAGGTCACCTATGGGCGGGAATGAACGCACCGAGCTAGCTAAACGAAACCTTGTCGCTGCCACGAGCAAGATCTCGAGGCGGGTCAGTCACGTCTCTAGCGTCGCCGAGAGCCTGCTTGCAGTCACTAACAAAATCGCCCTGCAGGCTACAAAACAGAGTGCCGATGTGAACTCATTAAAGGCCAAAATGGATGCCTACGCGGCCTCTGCGGAAGGCGTACAGGAGCGCAGCCAAGCATCCGTAGGGTTGGCCGGAAAAGCCGTAGACACGGCTACGCAAGGGACGCGTTCTGTGCGGGAGTTCTTGGCGGCCATGGGCAGTATTCGGTCTGCGGTGGACGCGGCGAGAGCCGTAGTCGGCGTGCTAAACGCGCGGACACGCGATACGGATGAAATGTTAAACACCATCCGCGATATAGCGGAGGCCACGAGCATGCTTGCGCTAAACGCCTCTATTCAGTCCGCGCATGCCGGGCAAGCGGGAAGCGGCTTTGCTGTTGTCGCCCAAGAAGTAAAGCGCCTAGCGGAGCGCAGCACTGTCTCCGCCGTCGCCATGCAGTCTTCCGTTGACCAAGTGGCGCAGGGTATCCGCCAGACCGTGAGATCGCTTGAGAGCATTTTGGCCCGCGTAGCGGAAGGCGAGGTGCTCGCCGCGAGCACGGACCAGTCCTTCGGAGATATTTTTGCCGCTGCCAACGAAACGAGCAGCGCTTTTCGCGAGATAAGCGCTGCGTTAACGCATCAGACGGAGAGCCTAAAAATCGTTACATCCTCCATTTCTGCCATGAACGATAGTTTTGAGCGGCTCTACAGCTTGGTGGAAGTGTCGTCGTCATATGCCTCGTTTGCCGCGAACACGCTTGCTACACTTAACCGCCAGGCTGACGATCTAGCCGTGACAACCACAGCTCTTTTTGCCGCGTGCGAAGTAGCCGACGCAGAGACGCGGGTGGTCATTAACCTGCCCTACGAACCGCAGACCTACGACCCGCATAAGAACTTCGATTTCTACGGTGCGCAACTCTTGTCAAATGTACATATGGGCCTGTTAGCTTCGGACGCTAAGGACCAGATCATCCCAGGCTTAGCCAGCAAATGGAGCTACGATGAAGAGACGCTAACGTGGGTCTTCTGCGTTAATCCATCGGCCCGGTTCGCTAACGGGCGCGAGGTACAGGCACTCGACGTTAAATTCTCGTTAGAACGGCTAGCAGACCCCAAGGTGCAGTCGCCGTCTAGCTGGGCTTTGACTGGCATTTTGGGGCTGGCTGAGTTTGCGGCAGGCACTGCTGACGAGATAACGGGCATTAAGACGCCGGATGAGCGCACGGTGACCATCAAGCTGAGCGAACCCTTCAGTGGGCTACTAACGAATTTGAGTCACTATTTTGCCGCTGTGATCTCGGCGGCTGACGTCGGCGAAGGTCGAATAGTGGGGGCAGGCGCATACTATATCGCCGAACAAACGCAGGAGTTTTGCCGTTTGCTGGCCTCACCTCTACATGTCAAGGGTGAACCCGCTGTGCGCTGCATTGAGTTTTCCTTCAGCAGTGCCGACCTGCCTGAGAAGCTGAGGGCTGGGACGCTGGACGTAGCGTTTATTGAAAGCGCGGACGTTTGGAACGATGTCAGAGCCATGCCACGCATCGAGGTGCTGCAGCGGAGCATCCTCGGGTACACATACCTCGGCCTTAATTGCCGTTCTACGCATCCCGCCGTGCAGGACGTAGAGGCTCGCCGCGCGCTATCGCTGGCCATCGACCGGAGCAAACTCGTCCTAGAAGTGCTCGCAGGCATGGGAGCAGAGGCCTATGCGCCGCTATCGCCCGCGGTGTTTGGCGAGGGTGTCACCGGACGCTTTGCTCCAGCTGAGGCGTGGCGTATACTTAGTCGCTTCGCCGCAGACAAGCCGTTAACCATTTTGATGCGTTCCGATGAACAGGCGCCGCTATATGAACGTTTGGGCCAGTTTTGCATCGCAGCGCTTAATGCGGTAGGCTTAGAGGTGCGAATCGTGCGTGTGCCCCACAACGTCTACCGCAATCCCGAAAATATCGCGACAGCGGATTTGTACCTCTCGCGCTGGGTAGCAGATACTCCTGATGCAGATGCCTTGCTCACCCCAATCTTTTACTCCGGTGTATCCACCAATATGTCGGGCTACAGCAATTCTGATGTCGATAAGCTGATTGACCGCGCTAGGAGGACGCTAAATAGCGCCAAGCGGCTGGCGTTCCTTAAGGAAGCCGAGCGCATAATTGTTCAGGATATGCCTGTGGTGTGCCTAAACTACATAACGCTTGGTGTAGGCTATGACCAGTCACTGCGGCATGTCGACATAAGTCCGATGGGGCTTATACGGTGTGAAGACATCGTCAGAGCTTCGAGCTAAGGAGGGCAAGGGTAGTGTGGAAGCTAAAGGGGAGTCACCAGAGAACGGATACCGCGCCAGAGCAGCCCTCCCGCTTAGGTTGCGTTAGGCGCAACCACCGCCTTAGCGTCGGGCGCATTAAGCGTGGCCTAGTGGGCATTGCCGATGTCGCGGACAATCTCATCCAGCTCTCGCAAGCGATAGCTAACGTCGCCGACAATGAACGTGAAGTCGTTACTCGCGTGGAAGACGAAGTCACGGGGTATTCCGCGCTGATGCAAGAGATACTCTCGAACACGGAGAACTCCCTGCGCCTGTCGCAAAGCGCTATGTCTGCAGCGCAGCTTGGGCAGCAAGCCATGGAAAGTAGCGCGGTCGCCATGCGCTTGATCGAGCAGGCCGTGCAGGACGCAAAGCAGGCAACACAGATGTTGCGCACAAAAGTTAAGGATATTGAACACCTGTTGACGGTCACGCGGGATCACGCTAGGACTACGCGCATGCTGTCGCTTAACGCCAGTATCGAAGCCGCAAGGTATGATGAAGGACATGGGTTTATGGCGGTGGCCGAGGGCATACGCGAGCTAGCGGACCGCAGTGTAGAATCCGTCAGCAGAATCAAAGACAGCACCACAGGCATAACCGCGGCCATTCACGACGCAGAAACCGCGTTAGCTCACATCCTAAGCAAAGTATCTAACGGCACGCAGGGAGCGATAGCGCTCGGCACGGTGTTTAGTTCGGTTGTGGCTTCGGTTGATGCCGCTAACGCCGCGTCCAAGGAGATTCAGGGGGCGGTGGCTGACCAAACCACCCGCCTCGAAGAAATCGTGACCGCTAACCACAATCTAAGTCGCTCCTTTGACAAACTCTCGCAGATTGCCGATGTTTCCTCAGTCTACACAGAGGTTACCAAGAGCTCGCTTGGCGGCTTGACCGTGATCGCCGACGATTTGTCCCGCTCTGCGGGAACATTCCATGCCGCGCAAAGCGTGCCTGATTCAGGCAGGCGGCTGATCTTTAACCTACCGCAGGAGCCCGACACCTTTGACCCCCACCTTAACTCCCTGTACTACGGCGCACAGGTGCTCGCTAACGTGCATTTGGGTTTGCTTGGGACTGACAGCGGAGACCGGCTTGTACCCGGCCTCGCGAGCAAATGGCATTACGACGCCGAACAACAGGAGTGGCACTTTTTCTTGCGTCAAGGCGCACGCTTCTCGCACGGGCGAGAGGTTACGGCTGACGACGTCAAGTTTTCGCTCGAGCGCGTAGCTGACCCTAAGCTCAGTCCGCCGCGCGCGTATGTCCTTAGCGCAGTGGAAGGCTACGAGAGCTTCGTCGCAGGTCAGACCGAGGAGATAAGCGGCATTCGCGTGATGGCTCCCCACCACTTGTCGGCTAAAATGCTTACCTTTTCGGGCGACTTTCTGCTTAATCTAGCGCAGCACAGCTGCGCCATTATCGCCAAGGAGGAAGCTCTAACTGGCCGCATTGTCGGCTGTGGCCCGTACAGGATTGCCAGCCGTAACAAGGATGGTTGCGTACTCGAGGCTTTTGACCAATACTGCATGGGTGAGCCGTTCGTAAAGGAGATTGAGATTCGCTATGGTAGTAATTCCCTAGCCGAGCGCTTCCGGCGGCGGGAGCTAGACATGGTAGTCTACGAAAGCGTGGACCTGCCGAAGCTCCTACAGGGTGATGACGGCGTCAAACTCCTTACGCAAAGTATGCTTGGCCTTGGATTTGCGGGATTGCGCATGAGCTCTGAGAACCCCTTGATTAAGCGCAAGGAAGCACGCCGAGCGCTGGCCATGGCAGTTGACAAACACAGGCTTGTGCAAGAGTTGTTTGCCGCTTTAGCCGAGGAAGCTCATTGTCCTGTCCCCCCCGTGCTGCTCACCGACCCTAGATTAAAGCCTATTCCCTACGACCCTGCCCGCGCCAAACAAGTTTTGGCTAGACTTGGGATTAAGAATCCACAGCTTAAGCTCTTGTCGCGCCAAGACCAGGCCGTGCCCATTTTCAACCGCGTCGAGGAGTTCTTTGCCGAGTCCTTAAGGCAGATCGGCGTAGAAGTGGAGTATGTTAAGGTAGAGCACAAGGTCTATCTGCGCGCCGAGAATCTAAGCCGGGCCGATGCCTATGTGGGCCGCTGGGTGGCCGATAGCCCTAGTCCCGAAGAAATGCTGACCCCGCTGTTTGACAGCGCTTCCAGCATGAACCGCGTGCAGTACAAGAGCGCCACTGTCGATGAAATGCTGGCGCGGGCACGCAAGCTCTTAAGCCCCACCAAGCGCGAGGAGATATACCGGCGTGTGCAGCGTATGGTTATGGATGACATGCCGCTAATCCCGCTGTATTACTTATTGGCTGGCGCTGCCTACCGCGACAGCGAGCTGACGAACGTCAACATTAGCCCCATGGGCCTAGTCCGCTGCGGGGAAATAATGTTCAGGTGAAGCAGTGGGGACGGAGCCTTTTGCTTCAGGCTCCGCTATCCGCTGTAAGCTGTAAGCCGCTCTCCAAGTGCACGCACAACCCCCGTGCCTCCTGCATACACTGCTACAGAGTGTTTTGCGGGAGGCGAGACTGTGTTTCTGTTGGCTGTTTTGGCAAGGATACTCGGATTCGTGGCGTCTCTGCGCCTTATGGTCTCTTTTGTCGCCACCAACTCCTTTCCGCAGCCCTTGTCCGAGGCTGACGAGCATAAGTATTTGCGCCAATGGAAAGGCGGCGA
>QLUS01000115.1 GCA_018725535.1 Bacillota bacterium | reverse complement strand
TATACGCTCTTTCACGAGACTAGTTTGACAGGGCTGCCAATATGGAGACCCCTAGTGATGCACTACCCCGCCGACAAGAACACTTGGCGCCTCGACGACCAGTGCTTGCTGGGACAGGGACTGCTTCTGGCACCGGTGACCGCGCCCGGGAAAGACAAGCGTCTAGTTTATCTGCCCGAAGGCGTGTGGTACGACTGGTGGACAAAAGAAAGATACTGCGGCAGGCAACATGTTATCGCTGACGCCCCCCTCCATAAAATGCCCCTCTTTGTTAAGGCAGGTACCATCATGCCTATGTCGCCAGTGGTCAATTACCAGGGCGAAAGACCTGAAGACACCCTAACCCTAGACATATTTGTCGATGAAAAAGGGACTAGTGTTGGGCAGCTATATTGCGATGACGGCATTAGCTTTGACTATGCCCGCGGGAAATACAAACTATGGCACTTTGTCCTTGACCGTGAGATAGGTCAAGTGCGCTTTTCTGTGACTGAGAGCGGGCTAGGGCAAAGTCCCTATCTCAACATTGCCCTCAACTTCATTGGATTGCTTAAACCTGCCCTCGTCACTACGCTGGCCGGCGAAACTTTGCCATGGGAGTACAGCGACGGCATTCTGACCATTGCTATACTTAAGTTAACCGATATAGTCGTAGTTTTGCCGTCACCGCCTCCGAAAATATGCAAAGAGGAAGGTAATGTCATGGTCGATCTGAAAGGAAAGGCGTTCTTAGACGTAAAGCTAGTTCTGGGTCAACTGCAGTTTGGGGATACCCTTACGCAGGTAGCGCCAGCGCGGCGTTCGCTGGACGAAGCGAGATATGCGTTTCTTGACCAAGGAGCAGGTGGTTTGGCAGATCTCTATTATATGTACCGTGACGTGGCACGAGAGGAAGACAGGGGAGTCTTGTTGGATTATGGCCTGCGCTTTGACATTACCGTCATTATGCCGGGCTTAATCGGTACGGAATATATCAAGACCGTAGGGCATTACCACCCGGTTAAAGTCGGAACTGACTACACCTATCCAGAAGTCTATGAAGTTCTTGCGGGCGAGGCGACTTATCTTTTGCAGCGTCCGGGTGAAAACCCGGGAACAGTGGCCGATGCCATAATTGTGGTAGCGCGACCGGGCCAGAAAGTGGTCATCCCGCCAGGCTATGGGCATATCACTATCAATGGCGGGAGGGAGCCTCTGGTAATGGCCAACTGGGTAGCCGCCGAGTTTTCATCTGTATACGGCGAAATTAAAGAGCTCAGAGGGGGAGCTTACTATCTCGTAGAAGAGGGGGGGACCCCTCGGTGGATAGTTAATCCGCGCTATGCTGAGGTGCCGGAACTCAAATTCGCCTCACCACAAGAATATCCTCAGTTTGGCCTGTATAATGAAGTGCCGATGTACACACTGATTAACGGGACGCCTGAAAGGCTACGCTTCTTGACCCACCCTGAAGAATTTCTCTGGTCTAATTAAGCCTGAGCCTTGCGCTTGTCCCATAGCCAGCGCTGCGGCACCTATGACCCCTGTCTCTGCGCCTAGCAAGGCCGGAAGAATTCTTACGCACTTTGCCGGTCCATAGGCTGACTGCCGCACCATGTTTTCGACGGTTGTGAAAAGGGGTTCACCTATCTGCGCCACTCCACCCCCTATCACTACCCGCTCGGGATTTAGCGCATTGACAAGATTAGTGATACCTAGCCCCAAAAAATAGAACGCACGGTCAGTTACCTCTGTGGCGAGACTGTCCCCCATGTTGCGCGCCTGAAAGACGTGTTCCGCCTGGATATTCTCGATGTCGGTGAAGAGCAGGATAGAGCTTTCCTCGCCTCCCCTGATCTTTTGCGCAGCACTTTTGGCTATGGCGGTGCCCGAGCTGATAGTCTCCCAGCAACCTCTGTTACCACAGTTGCAGGGCTGCCCATGTGGCTCAAGAATCATATGCCCCACCTCGCCGGCAGCACCGCTTGCTCCAACTAGCAGATTTCCGTCTACAACTATTCCGCCACCGATACCGGTGCTCGCAGTTATGTAAAGCAAATGCCTTGTTCCTGCCCCGTTCCCGAACATGTATTCTCCCAATGCAGCCGCATTGGCATCATTGCCTAGAAAGACGGGCACATGATAGCGCGCAACGAGGCGTTGCCGCAGGGGAAAGCCGGACCAACCGGTGAGGTTGACCATGGTATGGATGCTTCCGGTCGCTTCATCCACCGCGCCCGGCACGCCAACGCCGAGGCCACTTATTTGTGACGACGTGAGTTGGGCGTGAGCTAAGACATCATCAAGGAGAGCAAAAATGCGCCGCAGCACTGCATCCGCACCTTCGGACTCGTGAGTGAGTGTGCGCAAGGAGGACAAAGTGGTGCCCTGCTTATTGACTACTGCGGCGGCAATCTTCGTGCCGCCCACATCTAACCCAAGATAGTACATTTTGCACAGCCTTTCTCGAGAGCACGAAGATTCCCACAGTATCCCAAGAAGCTTTGATGCTGCTCGTAGCCCGAACTACACTGCCACAAAGTGCTCCCTGCCTTTCTTAAGGACATATTCGCTTGCCTAGACATTGAGTCCTGCGTAGCGGCGTACCTTCATGGCACAACGTCCCTATGCTTCACTGATCGCTGAGCGCTGAGCGCTTACAGCCACCCGTTATGATACAATACCCTTAATACAACCACTTGGAGGTTTGAGCGTGAGTCTGACAGAGTTAGAAAAACTAATTGAGCCTAACACTGGATTCTTAGCTAACACCAAGGACTTCGACGCGGCTAGAGCTGTGATCCTCGGAGTGCCGATGGACTTCACCGTGAGCTTTCGCCCCGGCAGTCGCCTAGGACCAGAGCGCGTACGTGAAGTGTCGTATGGTGTCGAAGAATACAGTTTTTATTTGGACAGGTCGTTGTTTGACCGCAGCTACTATGACGCCGGCGACCTAGCCTTACCGATAGGCAATGTGCCCGCTAGCCTAGAGATTGTTCGTGACGCTGTGCGGGCTGTGTTAGCTGCAGGAAAAATGCCCTTCGCTTTGGGCGGAGAGCATTTGGTGTCGTGGCCGATTATCCAAGCGATGGCGGAGAAGTACCCAAACCTTGCTGTCGTGCACTTTGATGCGCACGCTGACTTAAGAGCCGACTACCTTGGCGAGCCTTATTCGCACGCCACGGTGATGCGCCGCGTCGCCGAGCTGATTGGCCCGAGGAACCTCTATCAGTTTGGCATTAGGTCAGGCTCGCGCGAGGAGCGCAAGTTTGCGGAGGCACACACCAATATGTTTTTTAACCAGATTCACCCCGCACTTAGCCAAGCGCTGCCTGAACTGCGCAGGCGCCCGGTGTATGTGTCGCTGGACATTGACGTCGTCGACCCGGCCTTCGCGCCAGGCACGGGCACGCCGGAGCCGGGCGGCTGCACTTCTTGGGATATCATCCAGGCCATACACATCTTAGGCCAGTGCAGGGTAGTCGGTTTTGATCTCGTAGAGGTTTCGCCGGCACTTGATCTTGTGCAAATTACTGCTATTCTGGCGGCTAAAATAATGAGGGAGGCTCTCTTGAGTTTTATGCCGGAGTAAGATAATGTACTAGTACGATAATGGCAAGGAGGTGGCACACATGGAACTTTCCGCCGTGTTAACACCCGCCCCTGAGGGTGGTTATGTAGCTTTCAATCCTGAAACCGGGACGACCACGCAGGGCGAAACCGTGGAAGAAGCACTGGCCAATCTACGCGAGGCAACCGAGCTTTACCTAGAAGAGTTTCCCCTTGTACTGACTGGGCGACCTCTCCTCACATCCTTCAGGATCGCAAAGCATGCCTAAGCTTCCTGTTGTGTCTGGTACCGAAGTGGTACAAGCGCTCCAGCGCCTTGGATTCACTCTTGTTCGTCAGCGTGGTAGCCACATCGTAATGCGTCGCGGATCGTCTGGCTGCGTTGTGCCTAACCACCGGGAACTAAAGATAGGAACACTCGCTGGCCTATTGAAGCAGGCCGGGGTGTCCCAAGAATTGTTTATAGACACTTACAACCTGCGAGACTAAAAACCACCCCCGAGCGCGGACTGCGCCCGGGGTTCATGTTTGTTGGGTTAGACCAAGGAGTCGAACTTCGCTTGTGCGGCCGCGACGTCGACTGTGCGGCCCTGTGCAGCGAGAGCTTCGCCAATAAGCCCGATAGCGTGCTTGAGGGTTTCGGCTGTGACGTTCCCCATATGCCCAATGCGGAAGGCTTTGCCGGCTAGGGAGGCTAGGGCTCCGGCCAGTACTACGCCGCGCGCGGCGAGGAACTTGCGGAACTCAAAGTCGACAATGCCTTCAGGGTATTGCATACAGGTAAGAGTTGGCGCGGCCACTTCCTCGGTGGCCAACGGTACCAGCCCATAGGTAGAGAGCGCACAGCGCACAGCCCGGCCGAACTTTAGGTGACGCGCGTAGCGCTTTTCTAGCCCTTCCGCTAAAACCAGCTGCATGGCGCGGCGGTACGCATAGAGCATGTTGACGGCGGGTGTGGCAAAGTATTTGCTTGGGTCTTGCATGATGGGCAGCCAGTTGTTGATGTCCGCGTAGTACGCGGGGATGCGCTTAAGCTCGGCTCGCGCCGCTAGGGCCTGCGGCCCAAAGGCGATAATGGCGAGGCCGGGCGGTACGCCGATGGCCTTTTGCGAGCCGGTTAAAACGACGTCTATCTTGGCGCCTTGCCCGTAATCGTGCTGCATGTCTTCCGCGAGCGCGGCGGTTGCGCATACGCCGTCAAGGATGAAGAGCGCGTTGTGTTGCTTAACGAGTGGCACAAGCGTGTCTAGGTCGGCCTGCACGCCGGTGGACGTGTCCACATGGGTGACGGTTACAGCCTTGTATGTATTCGCTGCGAGCTTGGCGGCAACTTCGCGCGGGTCTACGCGCTGCCCCCAAGGCGAAGCGATGCTGTCCACGGTAATGCCAAAGCTCTCGGCTAGCTTAATGAAGCGATCGCCGAAGAACCCGTGGCTGAGAACGAGGATATTCTCTCCCGGGGCGACGGTATTAACGATGGCCATTTCCATGGCGAGCGTGCCGGAACCGGCCACAATAAACACTTCGCCGTCGGTGTTAAACATTTGACGGGTCATTTCGAGGCTTTCTAGGGTGACTTTGACCACGCGGGGGTCGGTGTG
>QLUS01000114.1 GCA_018725535.1 Bacillota bacterium | reverse complement strand
TAGGTCAGCTTTTTGCTGCCAATAGCACTTCCTTCGCACGCGTGATACAGTAAGAACACTGGGGGAACGGAAAAAAACGGGGAGCCGTGGAGATTGAATCCCCATAGCTACACGTCGCGACTTCATTCTTCTGGGCAATCGAAAATTTTGCGGATCCTTCTTAAGGCTTAATCTCTACTATTAATGGAGGTTGAGCCTTTTTCACGCAAAACTTCCGATTGAACCCTTTTAGAACCGTCCCCCTTGTCACCCTTGTCAGTCCCCTTTGTCACATAGCATATATCTTGTGGTAGACCCGCACCACCCCTACTAGCTATTGTAGGCAATCGCGGCGGGCGGGAAAACGGTGTCAGACAGGCTTAGCAGTGCCGGGGCTAGACTCCGCTCTAGGACGCCACTAAAATGCGCCAACAAAACACCGTAGTTTACGATGGGAACACCTGCCTGAGCCGCCTGTTCCAGCCTAGATACCATTTCACGGCGGTTTAGCATGCATGCGCCACAATGCACTATCAGCCTATAGTCACGTATATCAGCGGTGAAGTTAGGTCCCATGGCCCATGTAAAGCGCAATTCACCTCCGACTCTCCCCTCCAGCAGACGCGGAATCTTAACGCGACTGATGTCGTCCTCTTGGCTATGGTGAGTACAGCCCTCGACGATGAGCACACGGTCGAGCGGACGCAAGTCAGCAAGGGCACCTACACCCCGCACTAAGGCTTGAAGGTCGCCTTTGTAACGCGCCATAAGTATGGAAAAGGAGGTCAGCGGGACATCGCTTGGTAAGACATTGGACACAGCTTGAAATACCTGGCTGTCGGTGATGACAAGCTCAGGTGGTGCGCTTAACTGGGTTAAGGCGGTCGCTAGCTCTGTTTCGCGGCACACTAGAGCTATCCCTCCCCCATCTAGGATATCGCGCAGGATTTGCACCTGCGGCAGTATCAGCCTGCCCCTAGGGGCAGCTTTGTCTATCGGGGTTACTAGCACACTTACGCCTTTGCCGGTCAGCAAGTCGCGCACCAGCGGCAATTCTTCGTAGGTGCTGTTGAGCATTGCGGCAATGTGCTCCCGCAGCGCACGCACTCCCTGCCCAGTCAGGGCGTTGACCTCTACTACAGGCGAGCCGCTGACTTCTGCGGCTGCTTGGCTAGGTTCATCGTGGCAGTTTACTACGACTAAGCAATGCACGTGGCGCTTGGCTAAGCGCGTCAGTATTTCTTGTTCTAGGGGGTGTAGCGCGTGCGTCTCTACCACTAGGAGACTTAGATCGGCTTTACGCAGCGCACGCTCAGTGAGCTTTACCCTCTCTCGTCCTAGCGGGGTGTCGTCATCTAGACCTGCCGTATCCACCAACACTACCGGCCCATACGGCAGGATCTCTATAGACTTGCTTACGGGATCGGTAGTAGTTCCGGGCTGCGACGATACTAAGGCCACACTTTGCTCGCACAGCGCGTTAATCAGCGTAGATTTCCCCACATTACAGCGTCCCAAGATGACGATATGCGGCCTTACAGCCTGCGGCGTCTTGTTCACACTAGTACCTCCCGCCTAAGGAGCTTAAGCGATGTCCCGCGCCCTTGCCCGATCACCCGTCCGACGCTTTTGACGCGCCGTCCCAAGCAACCGCGACAGTGTTCAAGCGTATCATCAATACAGCGTTTATTTTTGTACAACTCGTACTGCGCCCTGTAGGGGGCGGGTGTGGCATTAGGCATGACGATGTTAGCCCCCCGCATCCAGCCCTTTTCTCGGCCGTCTTCTTCCAGTGTGGAAAGAGCCGTCGTTACCGGGATATGCACATCTCGCAGCACGAGGCGCGCTACGGCAATCATTTTATAGGTCATGAGCGTGCTCCCGGGGGTAGCCTCACCTAGCGGCGTGTCGGGGTGGGGAATAAACGGACCTACGCCAAACATATCTACCTCGAGCTCCCGCGCGAGGGCAATGTCGTCCGCAAGATCCGCGACAGTCTGCCCTGGCAGGCCCACCAGGCAGCCGGAGCCTACCTCGTATCCTAGAGCGCGCAAGTCCTTTAGCTGCTCTACCCTGTCCGCAAGTGTTGAGTCTGGGTGAAAGACGCGATAAAGGTCAGGGTTAGCGATTTCATGACGAATCAGGAAACGGTGCGCTCCCGCTCGCTTAAACGCGGCCAGCTCACTTTTTGGCCGATAGCCAATGCTCAGCGTGATGGCTATGTCGCAGGTGTTCCTTATCGCGTGCAACAAGGCGATTAGCCGCTCCTCGGTAAAGTATGGGTCCTCGCCTGATTGCAGCACTACCGTGCCTATACCAAGGCGGCTTAGTCGATGAACAGCCTCGAGAATTTGCTCCTCCGTCAGCCGATAGCGCGGCAACCCTGTGTTATCGCGACGCAAGCCGCAATAAAGACAGTTACACGTACAGATATTCGAGAACTCCAGCAGTCCGCGCAGCCAGATATCCTCGCCTACTTCTTGTCGGCGCACATGGTCCGCAGCCTGCCATAGCAGGTCTAGGTCGATGTCAGATGTGATACTAAGAAGTTCGCAAATCTCTGACAGGCTTAAGTCTGCCCCCGCGTATTGCGTGCGCTCGATTAGGCTCTTAGACATACACATCACTCTCCCCAGCTAAAGCCCGTTCTAGTTTCATGCGCGCACTGTCTCGCATGGCGCCAGCGGGGATAGCTAGAAGCCATTGTTCCCACCTCGCGTTAGCTGCCTCTTTGGCCGCCGGTGAGGCAAACTGCAGAACGTACTCAGCTAGGGTTAGGAGCGCGTTAGCCTGACACATATCCTTGATGTGCCCGTGCTCTACCAGTTGCATAAACCTATTGCCCCGGCGTTCCTTGCGGTAGCAGCCCGTGCAAAAGCTCGGCACATAACCCCGCCTGATAATACCCTCTACTACTTCGTCAAGTGAGCGGTGGTCTATGCCTTCAAACTGGCGGCTCTCGCTCTCCCTGCCGTACCCCCCCGGGGCGGTCGACGACGCCGCGCTCATCTGCGACACCCCTACGTCGAGCAGGAAATCACGCATGACGGGCGCCTCGCGCGTAGAGAGGATGATGCCCGCAAGGGGCAGCGCGAGGCGCAGTACGGCCACAACGCGAGCAAATTGTTGGTCGTTCAGCAAATAGGTGTCAGGACAGCGCGTATTCTTAGCGGGGCGCAAGCGCGGCACCGACACAGTGTGCGGCCCTATACCCCACCGAGATTTGAGTTCATGGGCGTGAGTAATGAGAGACTGTGTGTCTTGACGGTAGTCATAAAGACCAAGCAACACGCCGAGGCCGAAATCTTCGATACCCCCCTCAATCGCCCTGTCCATAGCAGTGAGGTGATACCGATAGTCGGCCTTAGGGCCACGCGGATGCATAAGCTGATATGTAGGCTCATGGTAAGTCTCTTGAAACAGTTGGTATGTGCCTATGCCGGCGGCCTTTAGCTCGCGGTAATTCTCTACCGAAGTTGCGGCAATGTTGACGTTGACACGCCTGATCTCTCGCCCCGAGTGGCCCACGTGGTATATAGTGTGAATCGACTCTAAGACATAATCGAGCGGCGTGGCGGCGAGGTCCTCCCCCGTCTCTAGCAGCACGCGCTTGTGCCCCATGTTAATGAGAACTTTGGCCTGTTCCGCAATTTCTGCTTGGCTGAGCTTCCTGCGCATCAAGAGCGTGTTCTCCTGTCTAAAGGAGCAGTACAGACAGCTGTTGGTGCACATGTTAGAGATGTAAAGCGGCGCAAACAACACCACGCGCGCGCCGTACAGCTTTTGTTTAACGCGCTTAGCACTCGCAAAGAGCATGTCATCAAAGTGCTCGGGGAGCGCCAACAGCTCCGCCGCCTCCTCTGCGGTGAGACCCACGCAAGCCTCCGCTTTGGCTAGGATGTCCTCCATAGTTATGTCTCCTTCTGCCGCTATAGTGCCATAGCGGCTTTTACTTTCACGCCTTCAATGTTACCGAGCTTCCCTGTCAGGGCCCCAATTTCATCGGTTGTAGCGTCCACGATCAGTGCAATTACCGACAGTTCCCTTTCCCGGTAGGGCACTCCCATGCGCCCGACAATCCTCTCGCCATGCTCGCTTAGCACTGCGTTGACGCGTCTGGCCGCATCGGAGCGGCGCATTACCACCACGCCAATGACGGCAATGCGATTCTGCGTTGTGTTCACCCGTTTTCCCTCCCATGCAAAAAATAAAAACCTGCTCGCGAAAGCAGGCGTCAACCACAGGTTGGTCCTTCCCCTGCCCTCAGACTACTCCTCGGACTTAGGCCAATATCCAAACCTCGCCCAGAGCGTCAGGACAACCCCTCTGCTTAAGGCTATCTTTATTCTACACCAAGTTAATGACTTTGTGAAGAGCTTGTCAAGAAACGCTAACCTGCTTTCATGCCAATGACGTTGATACACTACAACTAGACGATCAAATGGAGGTGCCCCATGTCTAAGAAAATCCTAAAGAACATCGATACCGCTAAGGTGCTGTGCATGAAAGACCTAGTGAGTTACCAAGACGGGCAGATCATCAGCAAGACGCTAATTCAAAACCAACAACTAAGCATCACTCTCTTTGCCTTCGATAAAGGCGAAGAAATCAGCACCCATGCCTCTGGCGGCGATGCGTTAGTACTAGTGCTAGATGGCGTAGTAGAAATTACGATTGCCGAAGAAAAGTTTGCGCTGTCAGCCGGAGAAACAATCGTGATGCCGGCAGATGTGCCGCACGCCGTGCTTGCGGCAGAGAAGGTGAAGTTTATGCTGACGGTGGTGTTCTAGTCGCGTCCTAAGGAACGCTGGGGACGGAACGTTGGGAACGTTGGGAAACGATGGGGACGGTTCTTTTTGGAACAAAGAATTGTCCCTGCTGCTTTCCTGTGCCTTCCCCAGTGATTGCCCAGTGATTGCCTAGTGATTGCCTAGTGATTGCCTAGTGATTGCCTAGTGATTGCGCGCTTGCTTTCACGTTCTTGCCGTCGACAGACTGCGACTAACGGATCAAACGGATGTGCGCCATGGGCAAGAATCTCCTAGCACCACTTGCTAACTGCCGGACAAAAAGAACCGTCCCCTTTGTCAGTCCCCTTTGTCGAGAAACAAAAAGCCCTCGGGCGACATGCCCAAGAGCCTTGTGATATTACTGGTGCGCCATCAGGGACTCGAACCCCGGACCCACTGATTAAGAGT
>QLUS01000113.1 GCA_018725535.1 Bacillota bacterium | reverse complement strand
TGGTTCCAGCAAGCCCATAATCGTTTTAAGCAGAGTCGTCTTCCCTGCGCCGTTTGGGCCCACTATGCCAAAGACTGCGCCCGGTTGCACCTCGAAGGAGACTCCGTCTAGGGCTTTTTGTCCACCAAAATCCTTGCTAACATCTTCGACGACCACACGCATTACTCATTCCCCCTATACTTAAGTCGTGTAAGTGCTCTTTTACCATGGCCATAATCCGCTCTGCCCCGAGCCCTAGGTAGTGCGCTTCGATTAAGACTTTGCGTAGCGCCTCGTTAACCTCTGCTTGCCGCGCTAAATCGGCATGAGCCTCAATGTGCTGACAGACAAAGGTGCCCCGTCCGCGCAGAGACTCAATGACCCCCTGCCGCTCTAACTCTTGATAAGCCTTTTGAATAGTGTTAGGGTTTATCGCCAGCTGACCTGCCAGTTCGCGCACAGAGGGCATCTTGTCGCCAAAGCGCAAGCCGCCCCGCAAAAGGGCTTCCTTTACGCCTTGTATCAGCTGTTGGTAGATGGGAGTAGAGTTGCGCTGGTCGATACGAAGCAATGTGCATCACCCCCGATTTTCACTGTGTGCTATTTGCTTTAGTACACATATATCACATACCACACTCGTTGTCAACCCTCGAGGCAATGGAGTTCCTGATCAGAACCTGCTAGGGTCAGTGGCAAAGTCTCGCTTCCTTGCTAATTGACAATGATGCCACTTAACCTCTGTAACAGGACTAGTGTTGTTGCAATGCAACCGCAACCTGTGATAACATTAGTTAGATAAATGCGGGAATATAGAGGAGGCATCGTCGATATGGCACTTGGAGTTAGGCGATGGAGGCCTTTCGTTCTTTGTGTGGCAACCATGGTTATTGCTGCGTCATTTGTGTTTGCGCTAGGCAGTGTGCCAGCGAACGAAGTATATGCCAACAGACCTATTACCCTAGTTGTGCAGGGCAGGCTTTTAGCAACTGATGTGGCACCGGTCATGCAGGCGGGTCGCATGTTGGTACCGTTTCGAGCGATAGGCGAAGCTCTCGGTGCAACAGTGGAGTGGCACGAGAGAACTAACAGTGTTGTGCTCGAGCTTGGCGCGATCCGCGTTAGCTTGCGCGTAGGAGACAGCAGCGCCACAGTAAATGACCGCGTAGTCAGGCTGGATGTTCCGGCTACCGTGCGACAAGGACGAACGATGGTACCCTTGCGCTTTGTCAGCGAGGCATTAGGGTTCCGAGTCGCCTGGGAAGAATCCACGGCCACCGTTACAGTGGGCAGTGTTCCACCTCGCATAGCTTCATTAGCGGTGAATGCAACAAGGATCTATCGTGGGCAACAAGTCAGCATCACTGTTACTGCTCAAGACCCCGATGGAGATACTCTTAACTACGCCTACCACGTAAGCGGCGGGCACGTTGTGGGCACTGGACCTACCGTGACCTGGCACGCACCCGCAAGCGCCGGAACTTATGAAATTGTAGTCACCGTAAGCGATGGAACGGGAAACACTGTGAGCCGTAGCCTTTATGTCTTAGTTGCCAACAGAGTACCGGTGATTGATGGGGTTACTCTTAACCCAACAACTATTCTGCGTGGTCAGCACGTGAGCATCATAACTCTGGCCAACGATCCTGATGGCGACTCTCTTACTTTCAGTTACCGCGTCACCGGTGGCACAATTCAAGGCACAGGGGCTAATGTCACCTGGATTGCTCCGAATGTCGGCGGCACATACAGCATAACAGTTACAGTAACTGACGGGCACGGCGGCACGGTTGATCGCTCCGTAGAAGCGACCGTGGCTGCGACCTTTACACTAACCTTAACCTCACCAGGAACTGCTACCGGCGCAGGGTCATATGAGGCTGGCACAATTGTTGCTATCAGCATCTCAGTCCCCCAAGGCAGCCGCTTCATCAACTGGACTAACGGAGCCGAGGTTGTCAGCACTTCTGCTTCCTTCGCCTTTACCATGCCAGCCCGCGATACGACCCTAGTGGCTAACTTCGGCACAGCAACCCTGACGGCGGCGGACGTCTTTGCGCGCGTAAGCCCAGCTGTTGTGCATATACGGACCTTTGACAGCACCGGGCGAGGACTAGCACAGGGCTCGGGCTTTATTGTCCGGCAAGACGGGTTTATAGTGACTAACGAGCACGTGATACGCAATGCGCATTCGGCAACCGTAACCCTAGCGGATGGGACTCGGCACGCTATGCAGCGAGTCTTGTCGCAAAGTGTGACGCGTGACATAGCAGTGATCAGGATAAACGCCACCAATTTGCCAACCGTGACCCTCGGGGAACACGCTTCTGTCCGCACAGGGGACAAAATTTTAACCATTGGCAATCCTCTGGGGCTGTCGAATACTATTGCAGAAGGGCTAGTGAGCGCACGCTCAAGGACTGTAGGAGGACTTGTCTACATCCAGATATCCGCGCCGATTTCACCCGGTAGTAGCGGTGGCGTATTGGTAGACTATCAGGCGCGAGTCATCGGCGTGACCACGTCCTTCTTCGTGGGGGGTCAAAACCTTAATCTAGCCATCCCGATCGATGAAGTGCTGCCGTTCATTGCCAGCGCAACCGGGGAAGGCACGGGAGGAGTCCCTCGAGCCACCTGGACAACCGTAGTCAGCGGGCAAGAACACTCTTTAGCCATACGCTCAGATGGCACTCTCTGGGCTTGGGGTGGGAACGCAAGTGGTCAGCTCGGGCTCGGCAACAATAATCATGCCCCTGTTCCCACGCAAGTCGGGACAGCGAATAACTGGGTGGCTATTGCCGCAGGAGACTCTCATTCGTTAGCCATTGCTGCCGACGGCACTTTGTGGGCATGGGGCGCAAACTGGGTAGGGCAATTGGGGCTTGGCGACACACAAAGTCGCAACCACCCCCTGAGAGTCGGTACAGGTAACACTT
The DNA here is from genome assembly GCA_018725535.1 of Bacillota bacterium. Taxonomy (GTDB): domain Bacteria; phylum Bacillota; class UBA994; order UBA994; family UBA994; genus UBA994. The sequence continues at coordinate 2,311 of QLUS01000113.1, read as the reverse complement.
GGGTCTCCATCGCCGCAGGAGGTTGGCACAGCCTAGCTATCCGCAGCGATGGCACGCTTTGGGCTTGGGGTTTGAACGCAGATGGACAAATAGGCGTTGGTCACACAGCAAACTCGTTGTCGCCCACGCAAGTGGACCTAGCGGCAAATTGGGCTGCTGTAGCTGCAGGCACTTGGCACTCATTGGCCACACGCCGTGACGGGACTCTATGGGCATGGGGCTGGAATGGACATGGGCAGCTCGGAGTGGGACACACCTCATTGGCCAATATCCCCACTAGAGTGGGCCTGGCTAACGACTGGCTGATAACTACCGGTGGCAGCTTTCACAGCCTAGGGCTGCGTCGCGACGGCTCGCTCTGGGCATGGGGAAGCAATGCCAATGGTGCGTTAGGTCTAGGAGATTCGCCTGATGCCCGTACATCGCCTCTGCGCGTGGGGATTGACTCCAACTGGACTCATGTTGCCGCAGGGCATACGCATTCAACCGCCATTCGCGGCGATGGCTCCCTGTGGACATGGGGCAGCAATTCCGCAGGAGAACTGGGACTCGGCGACTTCAGCACACGTTCCCATCCCACTATGGTGGGGGGAGGGCTACTGTGGAGAACCGTTGTGGCGGGTGGACGCTCTTCTTTCGCCATCACGCAACAAGGTGGCCTCTGGGCTTCAGGCACGGACGGCCACATGGGGAACCTTGGACTGGGCCTGGGCACAGGTAGAACCAGAGCGACAGCCGTAACCTCGCCAAACACATGGACAGCCGTAACAACCAAGTCGCTTCATAGTCTGGCCCTAGGCAGCAACGGCACACTCTGGGCATGGGGCAACAATTCGGCAGGACAGCTCGGACTCAACCATGTTCGACCTGTGTTTGGGCCAACACAGGTCTTTCCCGGCACAAATTGGCGTGCCCTAGCGGTAGGTGAGCGGCATTCGCTAGCTATTCGCACAGACGGAAGCCTCTGGGCCTGGGGAGAGAATGCCGGCGGACAGCTAGGTCTTGGGGATACTAATGCCCGACTTGCCCCTGAGCGAGTAGGCACATGGACGGATTGGGTCTCTATTGACGCAGGGCCGGATTTCAGCGTGGGATTACGCGCTGACGGCTCGCTCTGGGCTTGGGGACGGAATACCTCCGGGCAACTTGGGCAAGGGAACACCCTCCAACAGCTGAATCCCTCGCGAATCGGGACGGATAGCGACTGGGTGTCTGTTTCTGCAGGAGACTGGCATGTCGCCGGAATTCGTCGAGATGGGTCGTTATGGACTTGGGGTTGGGGCGGGAACGGTGTCCTCGGCTTAGGGGACGACCTACAGCAAAGGAACGCGCCAGCTAGAGTGGGCCTCGCTAATGACTGGCAGTTAGTCTCAGCAGGGAGGTTCCACACTATGGCTATACGCCGCGACGGTACGCTCTGGGCATGGGGCTGGAATGGCGATGGCGAACTTGGACTCGGTGACTTTCAGTCTCGCCGCACCCCCACTCGCGTCGGCGCTCAATCCAATTGGGTGGCGGTGGCAACCGGCGGTAGGCATACGCTAGCCCTGCAAGCCAACAGAACGCTGTGGGGATGGGGCAACAACCAGAACGGGCAAATCTCATTTGACGGCGGTAGTAGCATCAACTCTCCACAGCAATTGTCCATCGCAACTACCTGGCTTAGCATTTCAGCAGGCGATCATCACAGCTTTGCCACAACTGATCAAGGCGTACTTTGGGCGTGGGGACACAACGGCAACGGCAGGCTGGGTCTAGGCACCACGTCAGACCGCTCTACTTTCACCGAAATTATCAGTGTGCCTTAGTACCTCGATCCCTACATTGACCCTGTGTCAGCCTCACTCCGGACGGCGAAACTCTTCAGCTAATGTGGCCAAGGTGTCCTCGAGTTGGTTATGCATGGGCACAGCTAGGAGAAGCAGTTTGACCCGGCGCGAACCGAATCCTACATAGGCCCGGTGAACCGTTCTCCCCCGTTGGCGAAGTGACTCCATTGTGCTGCTTAGGCACGGATAGACTAGGCAGCACGTATTCTTTTTGGCATCGGATAGTGTCGAGTAGGCTAAGACTTGCCTGAAGTCATGCCGGTGTTGCTCTTTAATTTCCTCGTTCACGTCGACCCAAGTGTTCCAGTTAATGTCCTCCCAATGGCGTTTGTACTGATGGACTTACCTGAAACCACATCAACTCCTGCACGTATTACTTCTCTAGATGCCACAGGAAGGGATGATCGTTGTGCAGAAGCGTCTCTATCGCAGTAGGGATAACCGCGTGATCGCGGGGGTGTGCGGAGGACTGGCCGACTATT
>QLUS01000112.1 GCA_018725535.1 Bacillota bacterium | reverse complement strand
GTATGGGACGGGACAGCCAGACCTCTATGCGGCAAGACAACGTCGGTGACGGCGTAACTTCGGGTGCGGCTTGGGGCGGATTGGCGGGACTTGCCCTTGGTGCCGGTGCCATAGCAATTCCTGGGCTTGGGCCTATCGTTGCTGCGGGTCCTATCGCCGCCGCTCTCACGGGTGCCGCGACTGGAGGACTGGCGGGGGGCTACTCGACTGGGGCATTCCGGAGACGCGGGGCCGCCAATTACAGGAGGAAGTCCGTCAAGGCAAGATTCTTGCCGTGCTTAGGTGCAGTGACAGCAAAGTGGACCGCGCTTCGACGATACTGCGCGAAAACGGTGCCCGCGACGTAGAATCGCATTCTGCCACCACCAGTAAGTGACGGTTCCGAAAGGGCTGCTCCGCTTATCGCGGAACAGCCCTTTTTATGGTCTCTCCTAGGGTGAATCCCATGCCCCGGCCAAAATGCGACGCGCTATGTCAAGGTCGCTGTCTTTGTCGATGTCGGTGCCAATCTCCGGGTATGGGCAAACCACAGCAACACATTTGCACGCAAGCAAATCGGACATGCGCTGCTCAACCTCCGCAATGGAGAGCTGCCCCGCTAACAGCTTAAACAGGAATTTTAGGCCAATGAGCGAGCCTAATCCGAGCATGCTCTTGCGTAAGGCGACGAATTCTCTCATCCGGCTGCCGATGCGCTCGGCGACGGCTGAGTTGACTACGCTCAAGTTCCCCCCGGCAAAAGTACCTTCGCGCAACGTCGCGTAAGTGCGCTTAACGCCGGGGTATTGGCGTTCATTAGTTTCCTTGCTGATAATGGGATAGAAAAAGTCCCCTTCTTTATCGGCTATGCTTGCTAAGTAGCTGTCCAGTACACGAGGCGTAAGCATGGGTATGTCCGACGTGACTACTACTACGCGCTCGCTCCCCGGCAAGGCACGGACTGCCGTCAGGCAGTTGGAGACCATATCTCCGCTGTCCTCGATCAAGGTGACGCGCGGCTCTGTAAAGCGCACCAAGTCAGCGACGGGCCCCACCGCGACGATGGTCTGTATCAAGGTAGAGTCAAGCAGAGCCCCGAGCACATGCGCAAACATAGTCTTACTCCCAATAGGGATTAGCGCCTTATTGTTAGTTCCATGGCGACGCGCAAAGTCGTCTTGACCGGACGCACCGGCGAGAATTATGGCGTGCATAGCATTCCTCCTGTCTATGGCTTGCGCTCTTTGACCCAGTCCATTAACGAATGCTCAGCATTCTCTATATGCTCCTTAGCGAGCGCTTGCGCTAGTGCGCTGTTGCGGTCGGAAATGGCCTCGACAATGCTCTTATGTTCGTGAAACACTGCTTTGATCCGCCCAGGGGTAGACAAGGACGAGCGGCGAAAGCGGGTGATTTGTTCGCGCAAGTTGCTGATAATCTGAGACAGCTTGCTGTTGCGCGTCGCGGCAAAGAGAAGAAGAGCGTGGAACTCCTCGTCTAGCAGAACCATGCGCTCAATGTCGTCCCCGAGTTCGCACGCTCCAATCTCCACTAGTACTCGCTCGAGCTTCTCTAGCTCCTCCGGCACAATGCGTTCGGCAGCAAGGCCGGCAGCTAGGGATTCGAGGGCGGCTCGCACTTCAAATGTTTCTGCGATATCGCGAATGCTAAGGTCAGAAACGTAGGCGCCGCGCCGCGCTACCATGCTGACTAGCCCCTCAAGCTCTAACTTGCGAATCGCCTCACGCACGGGGGTACGGCTCACTCCCATGTCCTCGGCCAGCTGCAACTCCATTAGCCTCTCGCCTGGCTTGAGCGCTCCCGCAATAATCGCGGTGCGTAGGTGCTCAAAAACTATATCTCGCAGTGGCTTGTAGTTTTCGAGTTTGATCGGAATCATGCTAACTCACACTCCTTAACCGCAGTGGCTTGGCTGTACTCTAAACGCGTCATGGTACGCGCGATGAACTCACGCTGGCCTCCCTCTAGCGGCAATGCGCCCGCCGGAGGCTTGGAGTAGAACCCGCATACCGCCGAACCGCTACCGCAAAGGAGCACTCTCTCTGCCCCATCCGCGATAAGCATGCGGTAGAAATCGACGAGCGCAGGCATAAGTTCTTGCGCTGGCTGCTCGAGGTCACTAAAAAAGGCGTCGTCTGCCAAAACGTCTGCGGCGCCTTTCTCGGGCCGCCACAGGGCATACACCTCTGCTGTAGACAAACCTAGTTCCGGTTTCACAATGCGGAGCCACCAGCCTCTAGCATCCGGCAGTGATTCGACATGTTCCCCCCGCCCCCGGGCGCGAGCGGTGCCGCCCGTAAGGAAGAACGGCACATCGGAGCCTAGGGTCGCTCCTAAGAGGGCAAGCTCTGTGGGGTTAAAGGGATTCTCGTGCAGATGGTTCAGCCCTAAAAGAACCGCAGCGGCGTTGCTGCTCCCGCCGCCTAGCCCCGCTTGCACAGGGATGCGCTTGGTTAGCCAAACAGAGGCATGGGCGCTCCGTTTGAGGCGGGCAAAAAAAACCTGTGCGGCTTGGTAGCATAGATTTCCCTCCCCTGATGGCAAATGCGGGGGGGCAAGAACACGCAAGCTCGAGCCTGAGAGCGCAATCGTAATCTCGTCGCAAAGGTCAATCGACTGCAGAACCGTGTCTATTTCGTGGTAGCCATCTGTCCTGCGCCCCAAAATCCGCAAGCGCAAGTTTACTTTGGCGGGGGAGAGGAGCCTCACAGCCACAGCATACACCTCTCACCCATTCTAATACACCTGCGCATACATTTCTAGTGCAGCGGGGCTGCTCCAAACTCCAGCGCCAGAGAACTTAGGTGATCAAGCGTAGCCTCAAGTGACTCATAGAACACGACAACTAGGTCGTGTTCTGTCGCTGCTACTAGGCTCTCGCGCAGGGCCTGCCTTTCGTCCAGCACTACTGCTATATCGGCAGGATTGCGATGTGCTGACGCGCCTGAACAAAGCAGTGTGGCGACCTCGCCAGGCTTGCGACCCCGTAAGTCCTTGTCTTCCTTTATGCGAAGGGCGTCAAATCTCTCTCCGGCTACCTGCCCTAGCTTAACAATGCAGTCGTCAGTGCGGTCGCCTGGCGCACATACAACTCCCATCAATCGTCCGCTGCACAGCCCACGCGCTAACTCCGCTACGCACTCCACCCCCGTGGCGTTATGACCGTAATCAAGCAATACTGAGGCATGGGCTACCTTAATTACATTTTGCCGTCCGGGATTGTGCACAAGGTCAGGCTTGAATTGCCTAAGCGCCTCTCTGCATTCTTCTAACGGCACGCCGACACTGTAGAGAGCGGCTAAGGCAGCAGCACAATTCTCTACGTTATGACGAGCCTTGCCACGAAAAGTAATGGGTACATCGTCGACAGCCAAAGTGAGCAAAGTTTCGCCCCCGTGCACAACTTGGAATAAGCCGTTAGCAACAAACGCCGCACGTCCACCTTGCGCTAGGTGCTCGTTTAGCAGTCGATTTGGCTCCTTGGCAAACAGGACCATTTCGCGGCCAGAGCGTTGCCCCGCCCTCAGACTGTAGGCGTTCTCTGCGTTTACGACGACCTTCCCTCCGGGGCGTACGGCTTCTGCCACCAGAGCCTTGACGTGACAAAGCTCGTCGAGATCCCGGACTCCGTCTTGGCCAAGATGATCTTCGGTGACATTGGTAACTACGGCCACATCAGCGAGATTGTAGCCGAGCCCCCGCGAATAATCCCGCCCCGCGCCACCTCTAGGGCGACGGCCTCCACTAAGGGATCGCAGAGCAAAACTCCCGCGCTCCAGGGGCCGGTTGTGTCTCCGCTGACGAGAAGGCGATCGTTAAGGAGGGACGCCGTGTTATTAGGTCAAAAGAGTAGCCTCCCGGCAGGAGGTGCAGTGTGACGTCAGTCAGGGCAAATGGCTCATCCGCCCATGTATCAGACACCGTGCTATGCGTTAGGGAGCGCCCGTCTAAAACGGTTACGCAGCCGGAGCCTAGCGCCGTAAACCTCCCGCTAGTCGTTACTTCAATAGCCGTATCCTCGTCAATGCCGAGCCCCATGACATACGGGTTCTGCGCAACAGCACCTAGCAGCCTGCCAATCCGTCCCCGCTGCGCGAAGTGCTGGTCAATGACAACCTGGCTTATCAGGCCAAGGCCAGGCGCAAGGATTCCTGTGTGGGCTCTACCTGCCCTACGCCAGCCACGATCATAATGTCACTCATGACAGATGCGCCTGCGCTTGTTCCCGCGATTACCGCGCCACGCCGACTCACTTCCTTTAGTTCATTGTCAAGCGCCGTTCCGCCGACGACGCTCGTAATGCGGAGTTGATCTCCTCCGGTAAAGTACACGCCTGTAGCACTCCCTACCAGGGCGATGTTTTCGCTATTGTTAGCCTGCTCTCGATTAGCCACATGCAACAGGTGCACCTTCCCCGCTCCCAAACGATTGAAGAGCGTTTCGTACTGCTGCCCGACCTCGCTTTGTAGCTCTGTGGCTGCGGTTACTACCGCGATAACCGCTTCGCTGCCCCCAGCGAGGGTGACAAAACGACGCAGAATGGTGCATTTGCCTTCCTTGTCCTCGGCACCGCCAACGACGAAGAGATGTCTCTCGATGTCTTTTACCACGTTGTCCTCCAAGTGAATCTAAGATTCACCCCTTGAAATTGTCGTCTAGTCTAGAGTTGTCTTTGACGGGAGGTGATATACCGCGCAGAAGCCACCCCCATGAATGTTCATGGGGGTGGCTCAAATGAAATGACCCGCGAATTCATTTATGTCTACTTACCTAAGTTAGCTGCTAATCGATGTTCAGGCCCACCGATAGACAGTTCCACTGATTGGGTTAAGACATCGGCATAACTGATGGAGATACGGCTGATATACGGCTGCTCGCCCATCCGCACGAGGAAATGAGAGGTGTACGTGCTCTCAATAATGCCTTCGCGTACTGTCGCCTTGCGTCGGCCTCGATTAGCTTTTAGCCAAACCCTTTCCCCGATGTGCAGTTCAAGGTCGCGGCGAATGTCCGCGATGACATTGCTGTTCACAAAAACCCACCTTCCCTGCTTGTCTGGTATGATTATACCAGCTTATGCCGGGAGATGTCAACCAAAAGTTTATTATTATAGCAACGCCATAGACCTTGTCAAGAAAAATTGCGCCTTGCGTCGTTGGGCAGAACCCTATTGTAGCATCGACAACAGGACGCCTGCCGCGACAGCCGACCCGATTACGCCAGCCACATTAGGTCCCATGGC
>QLUS01000111.1 GCA_018725535.1 Bacillota bacterium | reverse complement strand
TAGCTAGCACCAGCGGGACGACGAGCATGCGGATGGCGCGGATAAAGGCGTCGCCGACGGGAGAAATGAGGTACGTCATGAGGTTCCTGACGAAGGCAGTGTCGCGGGCAGTGTGCAACAGCAGGCCGATGATGATGCCGACAACGAGACCGTAGAGAATGCGAGTGGCAAGTTTCACTGGATGACCCCTCCCTTATAATACTACACGTTATGTGCAGTTAACGAAGTATTTGCCGAAGTCTCACGAATTCCTGCTTGAAGCAAAAGATAAAGCAAAAGGGACGGAGCCTTTTGCTTCACGCGAATTCTTCTTGCTCACCGCTTGGCTGCGTGCTATACTATTTAAGTAGTTTCAGAAAAGAGGTGTGTAGCGTGAAGGAGAAGATTCACCCGAATTACCAGAAGGCATTGGTTACCTGCGCATGTGGCGAATCCTTCGAGTCGGGTTCAATAAAAAAGCAGCTGCGCGTTGAGATCTGCTCAAAATGCCATCCTTTCTTCACCGGCAAACAAAAGTTTGTCGATGCGGGCGGCCGGGTAGACCGCTTCAAGAAGAAATACGGCCTAGTTGATAAATAACCGCCACGAAGCAGAGCACCGCGTTCTGCTTCTTGTGCATAGTGGGCACAGGGAGGTGGCATGGGGAGGTGGCATGGGGAGGTGGCAAAGGGCTTGGCCGAAAAAGCAATTGGCGGACAGGCGGTAATGGAAGGCGTGCTGATGCGCCGTGGGAGCGGAGCGCAGGCGATTGCCGTGCGTCGCCCTGACGGAACGTGTAGCGTCAAGCAGCAACGGGCGGCGTCTGTCGCTGCGCGATATGCGGTGTTTAGGCTCCCGATAGTGCGCGGCGCAGTAGCGCTTGTCGATACGCTCACGGTGGGCATCGACGCGCTGCTGTACAGTGCTAACGAGTCGGGCGGCGAAGAAGCAGAGCTGTCTAAGAGCGCAGTGGGCGTGGCAGTGTTTCTCGGGCTCGCGCTCGCCGTCGGGTTATTTATGCTGCTGCCTACGGTCTTGTTGCGGTTGTTTGGTCTTACCGACGTACTGCCGCTGGTGGCGAATCTCCTAGAGGGAGTCATTCGCCTAAGTATCTTTACTATATATATAGCCGCAATTTCGCACATGCCGGACATGCGGCGCTTCTTCCAGTATCACGGCGCCGAGCACAAAGCTATCAATTGCTATGAGGCCGGGCATGACTTAACCATAGAGAATGTCCGTCGCGCTTCGCGCTTTCACACGCGCTGCGGCACGTCGTTCTTGCTGGTCGTGATGCTAACTAGCGTCGTCGTATTCTCCTTCTTTGGCTGGCCTAATGTGTGGGTGCGCATAATTACCCGCCTGCTTCTATTGCCGTTAGTGGCAGGCCTAGCATATGAAGTGATCAAGTTCTCGGCGCGCAGCAATGGCACATGGCAGAGAGTGCTCACTTCCCCGGGTATGGTTTTGCAGCGGGCGACTACCCACGAACCTGATGACAGCCAGATTGAAGTCGCCATTACAGCCCTACAGGCAATTTGCCCTGACAACAACCCGGATGAGGTGTACCGATGTTAGAGAAACTGCGCGCGGTCAAGAGACGCTACGATGAACTGACGGACCTAGTCAGCGACCCCGCCGTGATCGCCCGCCAGAACGAGTGGCGCACATATGTTAAAGAGCAGGCAGGGCTTAACGCCCTAGTCGATGCTTTTAATCGCTATGAGCGCACGCTGCAGGAGCTAGACCAAGCCAAGCAGGCGCTCACTGGCAGTGACCCAGATTTTCGCGCCATGTTAGAGACGGAGATAGACTCCCTTAAGGCTGCTGCCGCCGGTCTAGAGGAAGAGGTCAGGGTTCTGCTGCTGCCCAAGGACAAAAACGACGAAAAGAACGTCATTGTGGAAGTGCGTGCCGGTGCGGGGGGCAATGAAGCCGCGATTTTCGCGGGCGACCTTTTCCGCATGTACAGCCGCTTTGCCGAGCGGCAAGGATGGAAGACGGAGCTGCTCTCAGCTTCCTTAAGTGACCTCGGCGGCTACAAAGAAGTTATCTTTATGATCGAGGGCAAAGGCGCATACAGCCAGCTCAAATACGAAAGCGGCGTACACCGCGTGCAGCGCGTGCCGGAGACTGAGGGGAGCGGCCGCATTCACACCTCTACCGCTACTGTCGCCGTATTGCCGGAAGCAGAGGAAGTAGATATTGAGATTGACCAAAACGATTTGCGTATCGACACCTTCTGTTCGAGCGGGCCGGGCGGGCAGTCCGTAAATACCACGTATTCCGCCGTGCGCATCACCCATAACCCTTCGGGGGTAGTGGTGAGCATGCAGGATGAAAAGTCCCAGATTAAAAACCGCGAGAAGGCCATGCGCGTGCTTAGGGCTAGGATCCTAGAGATCGAGCAGGCGAAGCGCGACGCAGAATTGTCTGAGACTAGGCGCGGGCAAGTGGGTACGGGGGATCGCAGCGAGCGGATACGCACGTATAATTTCCCCCAGAACCGGGTGTCTGACCACCGCATTAACCTTACCACACACCGTTTGGCAGGATTCCTAGACGGAGACATCGGCGAAATAGTCGCGGCCCTAATTACGCATGACCAAATGGAGAAGCTAGGTTCCCCGCAGTGAGCCTAAAAGCCCTATGGGACTATGGCACGGTAGAGCTTAGCCGAGCTGGCATCACCGACGCGCGCTGGCAGGCTGAGTTGCTGCTGCGATTTGTGACCGGGCTTAGTCGCGCGTGCCTGCTGACCCATCCGGACAGAGAGGCAGACAGGCTGGCAACAGAGCGCTATCGCGCAGCTCTGCGGAAGCGCGCGCTTGGCCTGCCTCTCCAGTATATAGTAGGGCAGACCGAGTTTTTTGGGCGGGAATTTCGCGTGACACCAGCCGTCCTAATCCCGCGACCCGATACGGAAACCTTGGTTGAGGAAGCCTTGCGGTTACTGCGGACAGAGAGCACATCGTGCCAAGTGCCAAGTGCTAAGTGCGCCCCGTCCGCACTTCTCGACCTCTGCACCGGCTCCGGTTGTGTCGGACTGACTCTAGCCGCAGAGATGCCGGAACTTACGGTGTGGCTTGCGGATGTGTGCGAAGGTGCGTTAACGGTTGCCGCGGACAATGCCGCGAAGTTCGGGGTCAGCGCGCGCGTGCAGTTTAGGCAAGGGGATTTGTTTCGCGCCGTAATAGGCATGCGCTTCTGTATAATCACGGCTAACCCACCGTATATACCAAGCGGCGAAATTCACACACTAGCGGATGAAGTGCAGCGCGAGCCGCGCCTAGCCCTAGATGGCGGCGAAGACGGATTGGCGTATTATCGTCGCCTCGTGAGTGAGGCACCTAACTTTCTCTACCCGGGCGGTTGGCTGCTCGTAGAGGTTGGCAACACGCAAGCAGCTGCAGTCGAAACACTGCTCCGCGCCGCTAACTTCACCGAAGCCTTCGTGCGACAAGACCTCGCCGGACGCGACCGTGTTGTGGGGGGAAGGCTCCCGCTTGACATGACCTCTCTATAGGCGTACAATTAATCCGAGGAAAATACTCGGCTTTTTTCTAGGTGTAATCCCGAGTAAATTTGTCGGATATGCTAGGGGGTGACAGCTATACGATTGTCAACTAAAGGCCAATACGCCGTGCGAGCGATGACAGTAGTGGCAATGCGCGAGGAACAGGGGCCAGTGCCGCTGCGGCTTGTGGCCGAGATGGAAGCCATCTCGGCGCAATACCTAGAACAGATATTTATGGATCTTCGCCGTGCCAAACTGGTGAATGGGCAACGGGGAGCAAAGGGCGGCTATACATTAACTCGCCCCGCCGAGACAATCACGGCGGGCGATGTGGTGCGGGCGGTGGAAGGTCCGATAAAGCTTGTGGATTGCGACCATGACGGCGGGTGCCTACGCGTGCATGTCTGCGCTACACGCGAGTTGTGGAACAAGGTGTCTGAGAGTATGCGCCAAGTCATGGACGGCGCTACACTGCTCGACCTCGCCACATGGGCGCGTGCCAAGAACTGATTACGGGATAATCTACTGACACGGGAGGATTTGACGTGAGGAAAGTTTACTTAGACCACGCCGCTACTACGCCGGTGCATCCGGAGGTAATTGCGGCTATGCTGCCCTATTTTCACAACTACTTCGGTAACCCATCAAGCGTGCACAGTTTTGGGCGGGATGCGCGCAAAGTCGTAGACGACGCGCGCGAAAAAGTTGCCAAAGCGATTGGGGCTGACCCGCGCGAGGTGTTTTTTACCTCGGGCGGAACAGAGTCCGACAATATCGCCATTCAAGGCGGAGTTTTGGCCCGCAAGAAAGACGGGCGTCACATCGTTACGAGCAAAATCGAGCACCACGCGGTGTTAGATACCTGTCATTTCCTTGAGTCGCAAGGGTGCGAGGTTACTTACCTGCCGGTGGATGAGAATGGTCTAGTCAGCGTGACGGATTTCGAGGCGGCGCTTCGCCCCGACACCATTTTGGCGTCGATTATGCACGCCAACAATGAGATGGGGGCAATTCAACCCATCAAGGAAATGGCTGCTATCGCGCGCGCAAGGAAAATAACTTTCCACACCGATGCAGTGCAAACGGTGGGGAGTATCCCTGTAGACGTCAAGGACTTAGGCGTAGACATGCTGTCCGTCTCGGCCCACAAGTTTTATGGCCCGAAAGGAATAGGCGTCCTCTATATCAAGCAGGGCACGCGAGTGAAGCCGCTGTACCATGGCGGCAGCCAAGAGCGCAAGTACCGGCCGGGGACGGAGAACCACGTCGGTATCGTAGGGTTAGCGAAAGCACTTGAACTGGCGACCGAGAGCCTAAAATCTAGACAAGCGCATATTCAGGTGCTGCGCGACAAGCTTATCGCGGGTCTTGTAGCTTTGCCGGAAGTAAAGCTTAACGGTCACCCCACACAGCGCTTACCCGGCAACGTTAATGTAAGCGTGCGCTATGTAGAAGGCGAGTCGCTGATTTTAAGCCTCGATATACAGGGGATTGCCGTCTCGAGCGGCTCGGCCTGTACTTCGGGCTCGCTTGAGCCCTCGCACGTGCTATTGGCCATGGGGCTTACGCATGAACAAGCGCATGGCTCGCTCCGCCTTACTTTAGGCATGGACAACACTGAAGAAGACGTTGACTATGTGCTGTCGGTCATGCCTGCGATAGTGGAGCGGCTGCGCCAAATGTCGCCGCTGTACAATAAGCGGTAAGTGTGGCGTACAGCTTACGGCGTATGGCGTACGGCGGACAGCGGATAGCGGAAAGCGGAAAGC
>QLUS01000110.1 GCA_018725535.1 Bacillota bacterium | reverse complement strand
TTTTGTAGAGGACCAAGAGATTGGATTTGGCAGTCGGTAAACCAGTAAGTCTTAGTGTGGCATGGGTGACGATGCCTAGTGTGCCTTCTGAGCCTACGACGAGTTGTTTAAGATCGTAACCCGTCACGTCTTTAGTGAGTTTGCCTCCCAATTGCACCACGTCGCCTTGAGGGGTCACCAGTTCCATAGCCATGACATAGCGCCCGGTGACGCCATATTTGACTGCTTTGCCGCCGCCTGCGTTTTCAGCGATATTGCCGCCGAGGAAACAGGTTTCGAGGCTCATGGGGTAGCCAGCATAGAAGAGCCCTCGTTCTTTAATGAGGGAATTAATATCATTGGTAACGATGCCAGCTTCAGCCGTGACAGTCATATTCGCGTAGTCAATCTCGAGTACCTTGTTCATTTTTTCGACGGAGAGCAGAATGCCGCCATACACCGGGATTGCTCCTCCGGAGAGACCGCTGCCCGCGCCGCGCGGAGTGACGGGAATGAGCTCACGGTTAGCCAGCTTTACTATGGACGCGATTTCGGCAGTTGTGCCAGGTAATACTACTACCTCGGGCATATGCCCATATTCTTGTTTATTTGTCTCGTCGTGTGAGTACGCCTCCATGCGGTCTTCGTCCGTAAAGACGTTCTTGGCACCGACGATTTGCCTCAGCTCATCGACAATCCTTGGGGTTACAGGGTTGTAGCGCACCTACTTGTCCTCCTTTTTGTAGGCTTCGAGTTTAGCGTTGATTAAGGGAACCACTTCAAAGAGATTCCCCACGATGCCAAAATCCGCCACTTGGAATATGTTGGCGTCAGGGTCTTGATTGATGGCGACGATGTATTCCGAGGTCTTGATGCCAGCTAGGTGTTGGATCGAGCCCGAAACACCTGCGCACATATAGAGTTTGGGCGAGATAGTCTTGCCGCTTAGACCGATTTGATGCGGATACGACAGCCAGCCGCGGTCAACCGCATCGCGTGTGCCGCCGATGACGCCGCCGAGTTGCTTGGCCAAATCGCGTAGCATACTGAAGTTGTCGGCTTTCTTCATGCCCTTGCCGCCAGCTACCACTACGTCGGCTTCTTCTATGCCCGCCAATCCTTCTTCGTAGGGCCGTAAGCCTAGCACTTTGACTCGCGCGTCATGGTGCACGTCTTGCATCGCAATGCGCGTGATATTACCAACTCGTGTGGTGTCCAGCGCCAACGGTCGGCTTGATTTAGGACGTACAGTTGCCATCTGCGGCCAATGGTGAGGAGATTTAATGGTCGCCATAATGTTTCCGCCAATTGCAGGGCGCGTCTGCAAGAGAAGCCTCGTACCTTCTTCGATGTCTAGTTCGGTGCAGTCGGCGGTCAATCCGGCTGTCACTTTAATGGCCACATGGGGCATGAGCGTGCGCCCGGTGGAGGTTGCGGCGGCGAGAATGGTATGCGGTTTGTACCGCCGCACTAAGTCAGCCAGAACATTACTGTGCGTCTCCACGACGAATTTATCTAGCCTCGGATCGTCCACCATGTAGACTTCATCCGCACCGCGGTGGATAAGCTCGCGCAGAGTCTCATCGGCTAAGCCACTGCTAAGTAACAGCGAGCACAGTTTTGTATCAAGTTTATCTGCCAGTATGCGACCGCGGCTGAGGAGCTCGAAAGAGACATCTCGCAGGCGACCATGGCTTTGTTCCGCTAGTGTCCAGACATAAGACATCTAGATTCCCTCCTAAACCAGCTTCTTATCTTTGAGAAAGTCAAGCAACGAGTCCACAGCGTTGTTTAAGCCCTCTTCACCGACGGCTTTTACCATCACGCCACCGCGTGTAACCTTGGGGTAGTCTATTTTGACAACCTTGGTGGGTGAACCCTTAAGCCCTATCTTGGCGTCCTCAACCGGGAGATCGACAGCGGCGAGAGTGCGCAGATTATAGGCCCGCGCTTTCTTTTTGCCGCGCAGGGTGGGTAGGCGGGGGCTGCTGACCGCTTTGACGACGGTAAGCAACGCCGGTAGGGGCAGGTCTAGCGCCTGATAGCCTTCTTCAACCAGTCTTTCCACGACGATTCGCCCTGCGTTCAATGACTCGATTCTGCTGACATACGTAGCCAAAGGAAGGTTGAGCCAAGCGGCAATGCCGGGACCTACTTGGCCGGTGTCGCCATCGGTAGCCCTTTCACCGGTGATGATGAGGTCAAAGGCTCCAACTTGCTTGATGGCCGCAGCGAGTGTATACGAAGTCGCCCAGGTGTCGGCGCCGGCGAAACGCTTGTCGGTAAAAAGCACCGCCTCGTCGCAGCCCATGGCAATCGCTTCTTTAAGCGCTTTGGCAGCAGCAGGTGGCCCCATAGTGCAGACAGTAACGCTTCCGCCGTGCTGCTCTTTAAGCAGCAGACCTGCTTCGATGGCGTAGAGGTCGAGCGGATTGATAATGCTGACTACTCCTTCACGAATCATCGTGCCGGTTTCTTTGTCCATCTTGACATCGCTGGTCTCTGGGACTTGCTTGATGGGAATGATTATATTCACTTTCCGTGCCTCCCTTGCTCAAAATGATCGTTGCGGAGACCAGCTACCAAGAGCTCCCCCTCCACAAACTCCAAGTGTTCAATCATCGCTTGCCGTGCAAGCGCGCCACTCTTTGACTGAATGGCGTCAAACACCTTGGAGTGTTGGGCGTACAGTCTCTCGCGGTTACCAGGTTGCCTGAAGAGGTGCTGCCTGCTAGTGCGCATGTTTTGCACTACCAGGTCATAGGTCAAATTCATGGTTTTGGACAGCATGGTGTTCCGCGTAGCTTCCACGATGGAGCGGTGGAACGCTGCGTCGTTGTCCTCGCCGAGAATGTCGCTATCGAGGTCCCGTCGCATGAGCTGCAAAGCGCGGTGGATATTGTCGAGGTCTTCTGGGTTGGCACGTTGTGCCGCTAGGTCGGCCGCCGCGACTTCGAGGATTTTGCGCATCTCCAGAATGTCGAGATTAGCTCTTCGTTCGGCCGCAACCAGGAACGCCAGTTGTTCCGTGAACTCCTTTTTGTGCCCCGAGGTAATAAATGTCCCCTCGCCTTGCCTGCTCTCGAGTATGCCCACGAACTCCAGCACACTCAGGGCCTCGCGAACCGAGGCGCGGCTTACGCTAAGCAAGTCTGCTAACGCGCGTTCCGGCATCAACTTATCGCCCGGCTTTAAATCGCCTGCTGCTAAGTGCCCCTGAATCTGCTCGACCACTTGTTCGTAGACACGCCTAGTCTTGACCGGCTTAAACAAATCTGTTACCCCCGCGCATCTTTGTGGCTTAGACCAAGGAGCGCTAAGCGCATGCTAAGCGCTCCTTATGGTCAACTAGAAGACCTGCACGCGCAAGACGTAAATTAGAATTAACCCGACAACCCCAGCTACGACTGAGTATAGCATTGTTGGAAACATATTGCGCCGGATAATTTGGCCTTCTTGACCGAGGTTGCCCACCACGGCACAGGCAGCCACCACATTGTGCACGCAAATCATATTCCCGACTGCGCCACCAACGACCTGCAAAGCCATAACGATGGTACGCGAAATTCCCAGCGTTTCAGCAATAGAATGCTGGAATCCGCCAAACAAGATGTTAGACACTGTGTTGCTACCGACAATAAACGCCCCCAGCACACCCACAAACGGGGAAACCAAAGGCCATGCCGCACCAAAGACTTGTGCTGTAAACGTGGACATCGCGATCAACATGCTGCTGTATCCAGCTAAGTTCTGATGGGATTGGACAAGGATGCGAACCATGCCGATGGCAAAGACCAAGGCGATGCTAGCTGGAAGGAGTTGCTTAAAGGTGGTCCTCCAAGCCCTGGTGACCTCTTCCCATTTCATGCTATGCAAAGCAATAGTTAGGACGGCGACGAGCACGAAGGGAAGTATCCCCGGACTCCACAGGGGCTGCAAGCTCCAACTTACCCCGCCCTGCCCAAGGATGTCTGGCCAGCGGAGCGTCCATTGGCGCAATGGCGCGGAAAGTCCGAGCGCGGGAAGACGGCTAGCCACGAGGATTGCGCCGATGATCACATAGGGGGTCCATGCTAAGAGCAGCGGCATCCCCTTCTGCCCCGATGTGTCGTGGCTTAGGGTTTGTGGGGAACCCCACTCCTTGCCCCACTCTTTGTGCGGGGCGAAGTCCCAATTCTCTTTTGGTGTGAGGAAATTGTTGCGAGCCGCGAAGGTTACCAATACCAGTCCGATCAGCGCTCCGACCAAAGAAGGAAGTTCAGGCCCGAAGAATCTTGCCATGATTAAATAGGGCACGGTAAAGGCGAGACCTGCAAACAAAGCGAAAGGAGCAGCCGCAAGCCCCTCCTTGAAAGACCTCTTTTCCCCAAACCACGCGGTCATGAGACAGATGGTAAAGAGCGGCATAAACATGCCGAAGCTGGTGTGGACGATGGAGGTCCACACGCCGACCTCAGCAAGATACCCTGCCATTTGCGCGTCCGGAATCAGGCCAGCTACGCCAGCCCGCACACCGAGCAAGATTGGAGTTCCAACAGCACCAAACGAAACCGGGGTGCTATTAAATATGAGCGCGATGGCCGCAGCAGCAAGCGGCGGGAAGCCCAGACCCACGAGGAGCGGTGCGGCAAGCGCGGCAGGTGTGCCAAAGCCAGCTGCACCCTCGATAAAGGCACCGAACATCCATCCGATAATGATGGCCTGCACGCGCCTGTCCTTCGATATGCCGTGAAAACCTTTGCTGATCACTGCCATGGCACCGCTGTCCTTAAGTGTGTTAAGCAGAAGAACGGCCCCGAAGACGATAATTAAGAGGTTAAATGCGCTCATCGCGCCTTCGACGGTGGCGGCGACAACACGCATCGGAGTCATGCGCCATGCCAATAAACCAATCACAGCGGCGCTGAGCCAAACCACGGGCATTGCCTTCTTGGCTGGCCAATTGAAACTGGCCATGAGGACGACAGTGAAAAGGATAGGCAGAAAAGCTAGCAATGCTAACAACCACAGTGGCAAATTTACTCCCCTCCTTGATTTGTTTTCCTAGAAGTACGCACAAACTATCAAAAGAGCTCTACCACGACCTATATCTCGCCCCCATCCACCCCCCCTCTCTGGCATGCTCACCTAGTCATCCGGTGGTCTGACCACATGCTCTATATCTGTATTCTACGTCTTGTGGCGCTTCCCTCTATTTATATTAAATTTTTATTTTTGAATTTGCCTTCTCCGTTTACTTCCATAATTGACTTGTAGTTATATAGATGTTTCTCGTTTTTACTAAATAGAAA